>CAMLIU010000356.1 GCA_946479995.1 uncultured Gemmatimonadota bacterium
ACAGCTTCCGCGTGCGGGTCGGCTCGTGGTTGTTGTAGCTCGCCCGCTCGTAGGGAGAGATGTGCAGGTTGATCAGGTAGATCTCGCCGTCGCGGACGATGCCGTAGGCGTCCGAGAGGTTCGCCTTGCCGTCCCGGAGCGACTTCACCTCGCTTCCCGTGAGGACGATGCCGGCCTCATAGGTGTCGAGGATGATGTAGTCGTGTCTCGCTCGCCGGTTCCGGGCGATCGGCTCGATGGCGGGTTTTCCCTCAGGCTTGGACATCGGAGGCGGGTGGTGGCGGGCAGCAGCGCGAGCCAGCCGTGCAACATAGGGTGGCCACCAGAGTGGAGCAACGCGCCGCGTTGACTGCGACTCCAGCGGCCATTAGTTTTTGAGACTGCGCTCGGGTGGTGGAACTGGTAGACACGCAGGTCTCAGAAGCCTGTGCCTTCACCGGCGTGGGGGTTCAAGTCCCCCCTCGAGCATTGACGGAAAGATCGGGACAGGGCTTGATGCCCTACGGTAAACGGTAGAAGGGTACCCCGTACCAGGTACGGGGTACCCTTCTACCGTTTACCGCTTTCGCTGTTACGACTTTCGTCGCTGCGCGCCCGCGACAGCCTCCGACGGCCGCACGTCTTCGGGCAGCGTCGGTTCGCCGAAGGTGGCACGGAGGTGGGCGTTCGCGCGCCCCAGCGCCTCGTCCACCAGACCGGCGCCGTGCTGGACGACCGGGTCCCCCGCGCGGATGGGTCCCCCCGAGAAGGCGAGGAGGTTCTGGGCGATGCGCACCGCCGGTGTGCCGTGGCCTCGGGATATGAATGCATCGCGGTACGCGCTGAGCCGGGCGTCGAACTGGCGTTCGGCAAGCTCGCGGAGCTCCGGATCCACGTTCGGATCTCGGTCCATGCGGTCCATCAGTGCGCGCAGCACCGCTGAGGGAGTGCGGTCGTCGAGCGCATCGCGCTGCGCGACGAGGACGCCGATCGCGCGGCGCAGGTAGCGCAGCTCCCAGCGCGCGTGATCCACGTCGCCCCGGGTGGCCTTTTCCGCGAGCCACGCCACGTCGCCGTCGGCGGGCTCTGCCATCAGTGCGTCGGCGAACTCCGCGCTGCGACGCAGCAGGGTGCGGTCGTCGCGGAAGGTGGCGAAGAGGCGCATCCGCGCCGTCGTCAGCCGGTGAGGACCGGTAGCGCGGCGCGCCCGGTGGAGGCGCCAGGCACTCCGAGGCCGACCCGCTCGCGTACCTCGCTCTCCTGCATCAGGAGATCGCTCAGCCGCACGCTTTCCAGCACGTCGTCGATGCGGCGCTGGAGGAGCACCCAGACGGGGCGAATGCTGCAGTTGTGCGCCGAGGAGCAACGCTCCTCCTCCACCGGGTGCGACGTGCAGTGCACCTCGAACGTGGAATGCTCGGCCGCCGTGATGACGTCGCGCACCGTGATCTGGTCGGCCGGCCGCGCGAGCTGGTAGCCCCCGTGCGCACCGCGAGTGCTGCGCACGATCTCCGCCCGGCGAAGCTTGAGCATGATCTGCTCGACGTAATCACCAGGCAGCCGCTCGGCCGCCGCGATGTCACGGCCGGTCACTGGCCCGTCAGCAGAGCGACGGGCCAGATGCAGGGCACAGATGAGTCCGTATTCGGCCTGGGTGGTGATGCGCACGAAGGAAAGCTAACCTCCGAGGGCGGAGGGCGGAATCAGCCGGTCACCCGCCGGCGGACATGCCGTGCTTGCCCCCCGGTACGCCGATCTCCGTCATCTTGCGGAGGTCGAGCACGTCGTCGATCTGGTCAGCCGGAAGGAGTTGGTCGCGCTTCACGAGGTCCCGGACGAGGACACCCTCCTTCACCGACTTCTTGCTGATCTCCGCGGCCTTCGCATACCCGATGTGGGGCATGAGCGCCGTGGCCAGCGCCGCGCTCCGCTCGACCCAGTATTCACACATCTCGCGGTTGGCCTCGATCCCCTTCACCGTGCGCTCGGTGAGCACCGTCGCCGCGTTGGTGAGGATGCGCATGGTGAGCAGGATGTTGAACGCGATCACCGGCATCATCACGTTCAGCTCGAGCTGCCCGTGCTCGGCGGCGATCGCGACGGTGGTATCGAGCCCCATCACCTGGAAGCAGACCTGGTTGACCATCTCGGGGATGGACGGATTGATCTTCCCGGGCATGATGGACGAACCGGGCTGCACGGCCGGCAGCTTGATCTCATCGATGCCGGTGCGCGGCCCCATCACCATCAGCCGCAGGTCGCTGGCGATCTTGCTCAGGTCGATGGCGAGCACGCGCATGGCGGCGCTGAAGGCGGCGGGGTCGCCCATGCTCTGCATCAGCTGGATGCGGTCCTTCCCGATGCGAAGGTCGAGCCCCGTGATGGCCTTCAGGTTCTGGTTCATCAGGCGGGGGTATTCCGGCTCCACGGTCACACCCGTACCGACCGCGCTCCCGCCGATGCCGAGGTCGCGCAGGTAATCGGCAGCCTCCTTCACGCGGCGGATGCCGCGATCCATCGAGCCCGCGTAGGCCGTGAACTCCTGGCCGAGCCGGATCGGCATTGCATCCTGCAGGTGCGTGCGGCCCGCCTTCACGATGTCGTCGAACTCCCTGCCCTTCTCCGCCAGCGCATCACGCAACCCCTCGAACGCCTTCACCAGGCCATCCAGCTGGGAGAGCGCGGCGAGGCGGATGTTCGTCGGGATCGTGTCGTTGGTGCTCTGCGCCATGTTGACGTGATCGTTCGGATGCACGGGCGCGTACTTTCCGCGCTCCGCTCCGAGCAGCTCATTGGCGCGATTGGCGAGCACCTCATTCACGTTCATGTTGTGGGAGGTGCCGGCGCCGGCCTGATACGGGTCCACGATGAACTGATCGTCGTGCTGGTGCGCGAGCACTTCATCCGCCGCCCTGATGATCGCGTCGGCCAGCTTCGCATCGAGGCGTCCCGTCTCCTTGTGCGTCATCGCCGCCGCCTTCTTGATCCACACCTGGGCCATGACGAAGGGCCAGAGCGGCTTCAACCCGCTGATCGGGAAGTTCTGCTGGGCGCGCACGGTCTGGACGCCGTACAGCGCGTCGGTCGG
>CAMLIU010000357.1 GCA_946479995.1 uncultured Gemmatimonadota bacterium
GGGTGGAAGTACTCGTTGAGGATGAACACCCCGTACTTCACGTTGGTCGAGTCGGAAGCGAGGTCCGCGCCGAGCGAGTCCTTCATCTCCTGGGTGAGCCACACCTTGGGATACACCTGCATCAGCCCCACTGCTCCCACGTTCGACGTGGCGGCCGAGATGAAGCGCGCATTCTCGGTGAGCATCACGCCGAAAATGATGGCCGGCGAGATCCCGCGCACGTACGCCTCGCGCACGGCATAGGTCGCAATCGAGTCGGCGCGCGCCGAATCCACCTGGTTGAGGCGCATCACGTCCTCGTAGAAGGCGCGCTTCTGCTGCTGGAACTCCGGCGTGGCCATCACGCGCGCCGCGAGCGAGGTGTCCGCCGGTTCGAGGGCGGCGGCGACGCCGGGCGCATGCTTGCGCAGCTCCTCCGCCAGGGTGCCGCGCGTGGCGTACACCGGACGCGTGTGTCGCACCGTGAAGACGATGATGCCGACGAGCAGCACGACCGCCCCCAACGAGCGCACGACGTACTGCAGCGGCGACAGGGACCTGGTGCGTCCCCGCCGGTCGCTGCTTCCGCCGTGCTCGCGGCGATCGACATGTGTCCGGCGATCGCCCTGGAGCTCGCCGCGCTCCGTCACGTCGCTACTGGAAGATGTGGAAGTGGCCGAGGAGCCACCACAGGAGGATGAAGATGAGGATGGTGCCGCAGCCACATCCCCCACCTCCAAGCTTCTTCGCGCCATACCCGGCGACGACGCCGCGCAGCAGCTTGCTCATGATCACTCCGGAGTTGTGCGTGGCGCTCCGGAGTGCAGCATCCGTACCGGCGGGAGGTCCCGCTCAGTGCGCGGGTTCGACTTCCGACCGGTTCGCGGCCGAATCCTGCTCGACATGCGCCTGCTCCACCGTGTCCGGCGCAGCGCTTCCCTGGTCCGCCGGCGGGGTCGCAGGCGCCGGGGCCGGGCCCTGGGGGAGCACGAAGCGCAGCGGATCCACCTGCTTCCCGCGCACCAGCACCTCATAGTGCAGGTGCGGACCGGTGGTGATGCCGCTCGAGCCCACGAATCCGATCTGGTCGCCCCGCACGACCGTGTCTCCCACTTCCACCACCGCCGCGCGCATGTGTGCATACCGCGTCATCACCGTGGCCGTGTGCCGGATCTCCACCACCAGCCCGAAGCCGAACTTGTGGCCCACGAACGTCACACGCCCCGGCGCTGGTGCCGTGATGTGCGTGCCGCGTGGAGCCGCGATGTCGAGGCCGAGGTGCGGACGACGGATGTGAAGGATCGGGTGCCGGCGGGATCGCGAGAAGGTGCTGGAGATGCGGCCGAGCACCGGCAGCGCCGCGAGGGTCCGCGGTGCCAGCGCGATGCGATCCACCGCTGACACGCGCGGTGCGCTCGCCAGGAGCCTGCGAGCCGGCTTCGGAACAGGCTTGTCCCCCGCGACGATGCGTGATGCCGCGTAGGCGATGGCGGAGTCGCTCGCCGCTGCCTGCGCGTCGGTGAGCTCGGCGCGGAGGAGCGAGATGGAGTCCTGTGAATCGAGGAGCTGGTCGTACATCAGGGCGGCGTCGGCGCTCGTGACGAGCAGGTCCGGTGACTGGAGGGCGGTGATGAACGCTCCCACCGCACCCGCCGCAAGCAGGAAGACCAGTGAGAGGCCGCCGACCACGATGCGCGCTTGCCAGCGCGCCACCCCGAAGGTCCGTGTGGCGGCACCCGGCATCTCCGAGACGATCATCACCCGCCAGGGCCGACGGGCGACCGGCTTCGCCTTGCGGCGCCGGCGCGCTGGTGCCGATGGGGGCACGGGCGTCGGCGCATCCACCACGGGCACGTACGCCGGGGTGATCCGTCTGATCGGAATCACCTGGGCCTCCGCGGTGGCCCCGACGACCCGCAGGTTCCGCTGGGGAATCTGCTCGACGTACCGTGGCGTCCGCTTGGCGGAGCTCATCGGTTAGCGCTCGGCCAGTTCGGGGGAGAGCCGGAACTTGCCCTTGCGGCCTGCCTCGGGAGCCGGCGGGCTCATGATGACGCGCCCATTGACGACGCCGCCCTCCTGGACGAGCACGCTCACGGTGTGCACGTCGCCAGTCACCACGGCGGTCGCCTGGAGCTCCACCCGTTCTGAGGCGTGGATGTTTCCGGTGAGGGTGCCCCCGAGGACCACTTCGCGGGCGTGCACGTCGCCGGAGATCGATGCGCCAACGCCGATGACCACCGAGTCGGCCTTGAGGATGCTCCCCTCGAGGCGTCCTTCGATACGAAGCGAGCCCGTCGTCTGGAGGTCGCCGGTCACGGCGAGGTTGACGTCGAGCAGGGAGAATCCGCTGGATGCGGCGGCGGACGGGGCGCTGCGGCGCCGATTGAAGAGGCTCATGACCACGACGGCTGGAGGAAATCGTGACGGGTCGAGCGTCGGCCCGTCCTTCCAGCATCCAGACGACTCATGGGCTCGCCAGCCACACCGTCGAAGTCACGCCGGCGGTTCAGTGATCCGGCGCACAGCAGCCTTTCAGTAGTAGGGACGTGAATTCCCGCAGCCTGCCGGGCGCAAGGGCTCCACTCTTGCTAACAGGCTGTCGCAGTTCGGTTTACGCCGACACAACCAGGAGGACAAATGAAGGCAGGACTCAGGATGTTGATCATCGCGCCGGTAGTGGCCCTGTCGGCAGCGTGCAGCAAGGACAAGCCGGCCGACCCGTCGCTCAACACCGACCTCGGTCTGGCCGCACAGGCCAGCACGCCCCTCGATTCGGTGACGGCGGCCGAGCGGACGCAGGGTGCCGCCTCGACGAACGTGATGCGCAGCGGCAGCACCGCGAGCGCGCCGAAGTCCACGAGCACGACGACGCGCCGGTCCAGCTCCACGACCACGCGGTCGAGCGGCACGGCGAGCAGCTC
Source organism: uncultured Gemmatimonadota bacterium (assembly GCA_946479995.1). Next base: position 2,904 of record CAMLIU010000357.1, read on the forward strand.
GACGAGCGGCAGCTCGAAGCCGGCGAGCACGCCGACGACGACGGTGGAGAAGCACACGAAGCGTGACGCCGCGATCGGAGCTGCCGCGGGGGCGATCATTGGCGCCACGACGAGCAAGGACAAGGTGAAGGGCGCCGTGATCGGTGGCGCCGCCGGCGCGA
>CAMLIU010000358.1 GCA_946479995.1 uncultured Gemmatimonadota bacterium
CAGCTTCACCCTGCTCATGGGTAGATCGCCCTGGCTTCGGGTCTACGCCCGCGTACTGTAACGCCCTCGTTACAGGACTCGCTTTCGCTCCGGCTCCGCTGGCAACCAGCTTAGCCTCGCACGCGAGCAGTAACTCGCCGGATCATAATGCAAAAGGCACGCAGTCAGAGCACTGCCCAGCCGAAGCTGGACCGCTCCTCCTACCGCTTGTAGGCATGTGGTTTCAGGCTCTCTTTCACTCCCCGCACAGGGGTGCTTTTCACCTGTCCCTCACGGTACTCGTCCACTATCGGTCACACGGGAGTCTTTAGCCTTGGAGGGTGGTCCCCCCAGCTTCACGCCCGATTCCTCGAGTCGGGCGTTACTCAGGAACTCCACTACGCTGGACCCCTCGGCGTCGCTTACCGGGCTGTCACCGTCTTCGGCGCCCCGTTCCAGGGGACTTCAGCTGCCTTCGTCCAGCGCGTCCGTGGGTCCTACAACCCCGGTCCCACAAGGAGACCGGTTTGGGCTCTGCCCCGTTCGCTCGCCGCTACTACGGGCATCTCGACTTGATTTCTCTTCCTCCAGGTACTGAGATGTTTCAGTTCCCCGGGTTCGCTTCACGCCCAAAAGCGTGATGACGGGCTCGCGCCCGCCGGGTTGCCCCATTCGGCCATCTCGGGATCACCGCGTGTGTGCCACTCCCCCGAGCTTATCGCAGCTTACCACGGCCTTCCTCGCCTCCGTGTGCCCAGGCATCCCCCACATGCCTTCGCTCGCTTGACTACAAAACTGTGACGATGCTTCCTCGCTCCGGCGCTACGCACCTTCGCTCGGAATACTGCATCCAGAGTTGCTCAAGCAGAGCACGCGCATGAGTTGCAATCCTCTTCAGTCCATCGCGTACGGCCCGCGTCGCTTCGTTCCGGAGAACTCACCACGCCAACCGCACGATCGATGAGGATACACATCCCACGATCTACCTTCCCATCACTTTTCAATCAGCGGTCGCGAGAAGAAATCGCTCGCGTCGAGCCTCGTATCCTAAACCCACCGCGACATCGCCTCAAGGCCTTTACCGAAGTCGCCCTCGGCTGCCACGCGCGCCGTCGCGAAGGGTCCGAATAATACTCATTCGAACGAGTCGGTTCAACCCCCGAGCGCCACTCTCCTCCACGCGCCCGCGCCGCTAGACTCCGCGCGCATGAGCCCTCGCCTGCGCGCATGACCGTCACCGCCGACTCCGCTGTCGTCTCCAACAAGGGCGCGCGTCGCTGGGCACTCGGCCATCCGTGGATCTACCGCAGCGACGTCGTCCAGCGTCCCGACGCCGAGCCCGGCGCCGTGATCGTGCACGATCAGCGCGGCCGCGCGATCGGCTGGGCGCTCTGGAGTCCACACTCCGAGATCTCGCTCCGCCTGCTCGAACGCGACCCGCGCCGCTCCATCGACGGCATCTGGTGGCGCGAGCGGCTCGAGCGCGCCGTCGCGCGGCGCGCTCCGCTCGTCGGGCAGGCCACCGCCTATCGACTGGTGCACGCGGAGGGCGACGGATGCCCGTCGCTGGTATGCGATCGCTACGATCGCTGGCTCGTGGTGCAGCTCATGAGCGCGGGACTGGAGCGCTTCCGCGCCGAGATCGTGGATGCGCTCGTCGACCTCGTGAATCCGCTCGGCGTGCTCGCGCGCAACGACGTTCCACTCCGCGCGAAGGAGCGCCTCCCGCTAGCCGTCGAACCACTGTTCGGCGAGGTGCCTCACGAGGTGGAGGTGGAGGAGGACGGGATCCGCTTTCTCGCCGCGCCCTGGGAGGGACAGAAGACCGGCGCCTTCCTCGACCAGCGCGAGAACCGTACGCTCGTCGGCCGACTCGCGCGCGGACGCGCGCTCGACTGCTTCAGCTATCATGGCTCGTTCGCGCTCCATCTCGCGCGCAGCGCCGACCACGTGATCGCACTCGACGCCTCCGCCGCCGCACTCGTGCGCGCGCGCGAGAACTGCGCGCTCAACGGCCTGACGAACGTCGAGCTCGTCGAGGCGAACGCGTTCGACTACCTCAGGGCGCACGACGCGGCGCGCGAGCGCTTCGACACCATCGTCCTCGACCCGCCCGCGTTCGCCAAGACGAGGCAGTCGCTCCCCGCCGCGCTCCGCGGCTACAAGGAGATCAATCTGCGCGCGATGCGCCTCCTCTCGCGCGGCGGGCTGCTGTTCACCGCGAGCTGCAGCTATCACCTCACCAAACCCCTCTTCCTCGAGATGCTCGAGGCGGCGGCGGCGGACTCCGGTCGCCGTATCGCCCTCCGCGAGCTGCGCGGCCAGCCGATCGACCATCCCGAGATCCTCACGATCCCGGAGACCGGCTACATCAAGGGCGCGCTGCTCGAGGCGCTCGACTGACGCGTCGCGCGCGCGACGCGGGCTGGCATCGCGGGCAGAAGTAGGTCGACCGCCCGCCCTGCACGATCCGCCTCACGACGGTGCCACACCGGCGGCAGGGCTCGCCTTCGCGGCCATACACCGCGAACCGGCTCGCGGTCGACTCGCCGTAGCGGGAGCCGTCGGCGCGCGCGATCACGGCGCGGATCGCCGTCCGGAGCCGTCGCCGCTCGGCGCGATCGAGCGACGCGGCGAGCCGTCGCGGATCGAGTCGTGCCCGCCACAATGCCTCGGCGGCGTAGATGTTGCCGAGGCCGGCCACCACGCGCTGATCGAGGAGCGCGCTCTTGATCGCGATGCGCCGTCGCGCCAGCGTGGCCTCGAGCCAGTGCTCGTCGAAGCCTGTGTCGTCAGGCTCCGGGCCGAGGCCCAGCTCCGGCTCCTCGCCGGTGGCGTGCACCACGATCGTGCTCAGCGCCCGCCCGTCGTCGAGCGCGACTCGCGTCCCGTCCACGAACAGGAACGTCGCACGGGCGAAGCGCGGCAGCGCGTCAGCGGCCGTTCCGATCCACCACTCTCCGGTCATACGGAAATGGACGTGGATGGTGCGGCCATCGTCGAGTCGCAGCAGCTGGTGCTTTCCCCGGCGATCGACGCGCGTCACCAGCGCGCCGGCGAGCGCGCGGGCCACCGCCGGCGA
>CAMLIU010000359.1 GCA_946479995.1 uncultured Gemmatimonadota bacterium
GATCTGCATGCCGATGCCGGCGTACTTGCCGTTGGTCTGCTGCGAGAAGCTCGCGAGCTCCTTGGGCGAGAACAGCTCGCTGTACGGGTCGTTGAGCTCCTTCACCATGCCGCGCGCCGCCTTCTCGTAGAGCGCCGCCTGGCCGACGGTATCGACGTAGCGGCTCGAGATCAGGGTGAAGACCTGGTCGAGCAGACGAGCGCCGTCGGACGACGCGCGATCCTGGACGATGAACCCGCCGGCGACGGCGGGAAGAAGCGCGAGCGCGATGACGGCAGTGCGGCGACGGAGCATGACGACCTGCTGGATGATGAGAGAGAGACGTCCCAATTAACTACGCCCCGGGCCGCTGGGGGTTCCCGGGACAGGGCCAGGGTGGCAGGGTTCGCGCCACCGGCTGGTCCGATGGGTCAGGGCGGGCGCGAGCCGAGCATGTAATCGACGAACCACTCGCGCTGTTGTTGCCGGATGAGGGCGGCGCGCAGGAGCCCGCGCTCGATGAGCACCTCGTGAGCGGGCTGGAGCACGCGCTGCAGGTGTGACGGGTAGCGCTGCGCGAGGGGGAGCTGCTGAGCGAGCTCGTCGAGCGCGATGCGCCAAGTCAGCCGGCCATCGGCGCGAGCGACCTCGAGCAGCCGATACAGCCGTCGCGCCACGGGGGAGCCGAGCGACCAGTAGAAGGGTGCGGACAGGCTGATGGCGTGATCGGCGGCGATGTTCTCCCGCAGCAGCGAGGAGATGACGACACGGGCCACCCCGGGTTCGGCAGTGGTGATGGTCGGGAAGAGGGGAAGCTGCTCGCGATCGAGGGTGCGGCGGCGCTCCACCACGGCGGCGGCGAGGACGGTGAAACGGAGCTCCGGGCGCTCGAGCGATGGTGCAACCTCGTACACGCCCTGTGACTCGAGGGTCGTGCGCTCCAGCCGGCCGAGGGCGCCGCGCAGCTGCTCGTACGTTCGTCCGTCCACCCGGCGTCCCATCGCACGCAGGAAGGCGTGCAGGGTGAAGTGCACGGCACCGTTGGCCGGCTCGCCCGCCTCATGGAAGCGGTGCATCAGCTCGACGTAGACATCCTGGTCGAAGGTGCCGGGAAGGCGATCCCCGGGGCTCGGGATGACGCGCCAGCGACGTTCCTGCTCGTCGCTCCACGAGATGACGCCGTCCTCGGCGGAGTCGCTGAGGCGGAAGAGCGGCAGCGCTTCCAGCGAGCGATCGAGCCGGACAACCCGTGCGGAAACGCGGCGTCGCGTGACGACGTTCATGCGGGGAAGCTGCCCCCTGACACGGGGGGCGGCAACCTCGGCGGAGCGCTCGTCAGCGGACGGCGATGACCTGTCCGCTCACCGCGCGCGCCGCGTCGGAGGCGAGCCAGCACACTACGTCGGCCACCGCCTCGCGCGAGACCATCGCCGGCGTCGCGCCCATCGCGGCGACGTTGTCCGCCGTGCGGATGGTGGAGGGCGCGACGGCGTTCGCACGCACGCCGTTGGCGCGTTCCTCGTCCGCCACCGCATGCACGACGGCGACGACGGCGCTCTTGGCGGCCACGTAGGCGGCGCGATTCTTCGCCGTGGCGCCGGGCAGCACGGCCTCGGAGGCGAAGCAGGTGAGCGAGCCCCGGGTGGCGCGCAGCAGCGGAACGAAGGCGCGGGCGACCAGATACGCCGTGGTGCCGTTGATGGCGAAGAGGCGCGTCCATTCTGCCGGGTCGCTCTCGGCAACCGCTCCGCTCATGGAGAATCCGCCCGCCACATGGACGAGGGCGTCGAGCTGGTTGCCGGTCGTCCGGTGGACGTCGGCGGCGAGCGCCGCGACGGCACTGGCGTCGGTGAGATCGGCGGCGAGAGGCGTGGCCTGATGCCCGCTGGCAACGAGGGCATCGGCGCGCTCGCGCGCCTGCTCGATGTGGTGCGCCACGAGCAGGAGGCGGGCGCCGCGCCGCGCGAAGGCCTGGGCGACGGCCTCACCCACCTGGCCAGGACGGCCCACTCCCGTGAGCAGCACGTTGCGGCCGTCGAATTCCATGCGCATCTCTCCAGCGTGAGTGATCGCTGTCGACCGCACGAGGGCGTCGACAGCGTGGCACGAAGTATGTGAGAGCACCGGCGCAAATGCGAAAGGCACTTCGAGTCAAGCGCGTAGCCATCGTGCTCGGCATCCTGCTGGTCAGCGTCCTGGCGCTGATCGGCATCCTGACCGTCACGCGGGGCACCCCTGTTCATTCCGTCGTCGCCATCGGCGACCAGAACGGGCCGCCGCCCATTACCGATCCACTCTTCGCGCGCTCGATGGAGCTCTACACGGGGCTCCACATGACGACGGGCAACGTGGTGGAGCAGGTCAACAACGGCACGGTCTACACGCGACTGTACGACGATCTGCGCCACGCGAAGCGCACGATCACGTTGCAGAACTACTACTCGCAGCCGGGGCAGGTGGCGGACTCCATCGCCGCCATCCTGAAGGAGCGTGCCCGGGCGGGAGTGCGCGTGCTCCTCGTGCTGGATGCGTTCGGGTCACAGAACCTGAGCCAGGAGTGGGCGGACAGCCTGCGGGCGGCACACGTGGAGGTGGGGCTGCTGCGCCAGCTCCACTGGTACACGCTGCACAACGCGAGCGACCGCTCGCACGTGCGCGCCATGGTGATCGATGGCATGATCGGCTACACGGGCGGGTTCGGTTTTGCCGACTACTGGCTGGGCGACGGCAAGCACGAGGGCCAGTGGCGCGACAGCAACGTGCGATTCGAGGGGCCGGCCGTGATGGGGCTGCAGGCGGCCTTCGCGGCGGCGTGGGCGGAGTGCACGGGAGAGCTGATCGCGGGCGACATCTTCTTCCCGCGCAAGTCGTTCGCCACCATCCCGGGCGGGGTGAATGCGGGGCTCTTCTTCTCCTCACCCACCACGGGGAGCACGCCGGCCGAGCGGTTCAATGCGCTCACCATCGCCAGCGCACGGCGCACGCTGTACGTGACCAACTCCTACTTCGTCCCCGACGACGACTTCCGGCGCCTGCTCATTCGCGCGCGGCAGCGCGGCGTGGACGTGCGCATCCTCAC
>CAMLIU010000360.1 GCA_946479995.1 uncultured Gemmatimonadota bacterium
CGCGTGCTGGTAGCCGGGATTGTACGAGATCACGAGCTGGAAGCCCGGTGCGGCCTCGAGCAGTTCTCCCGTCTTCTCCAGGGGCAGGATGCGGCGGTCGTCGGTGAGCGGATGGATCACGACGAGCGTGTCCTGCCGGGCCTCCACCACCTCGTCCAGGTAGCAGATCGCGCCGGTCCGCACCGCCGTGGTGAGCGGGCCGTCGGTCCACACGGTATCGGTGCCGCGAATGAGGAACCGGCCCGTGAGGTCGCTCGCCGAGAGGTCGTCATGGCAGGCGACGGTGACGAGCGGGCGGCCGAGCTCGTTCGCCATGTGCTCGACGAAGCGCGATTTCCCGCACCCCGTGGGGCCCTTCAGCATGACGGGGAGGCGCCGTTCGTGGCAGGCGCGGAACACCTCGACCTCGCGACCGATGGGGAGGTACCACGGAGAGTTGGAGGACATTCCTTTGTATACAATATTGGGTGCGAATTGGCAAGCGCACCGCGCCCGCGTGCGCCGAGCCGACTAGCGGCGCAGCCGCGACGAATCCTCCATCAGGCCCAGCAACGCGTCATCCGACAGCTCCGCCCAGCTCGGCGGGTACTGCCAGAGTCGTCGCACGAGTCCCTCCGTGTCGAACACGAGACTGCTCCGCGCCGCCGTGGACGAGTCCGCGGACCCACCACGCTCGTACACGTGCCACTCGCGTCCGCACGCGTCCACCAACTGTCGCATCTGCCTGGGAATTGGGTTGCATGCAGGCGATATGATTGTCGTGCGCCGCTGCGCTGGACGGCGGGCCGCTGCAACCGTGGTACCAGAACGCCGCGCGCCCGTCGGCTTTCCACGCCGACGGGCGCGCAATTGTCACTCCGACGACGATGTCGTCGGAGGTCGTGCCTTCGTGCTATCGCGACAGCGCCGGCGTCATCGTCGCCAGCATCGCCCGCGACTCCGCCAGCTCGTCGGCGCTGATCAGCTCCCTGGACTGCGCGGCCCGGAACGAGGCCAGCACTTCGTCGCACAGGTCACGCAGCCGGCTCCGCTGGCGCCGATCCGTGTTCACCTGCACCGGTCCGGTGCTCGGGGTCTTCCTGGTCGTCGAGGACATATCGCGCATTTTGGTGATCCTGTGGTCGGTTTGCCCTGGTTCATCGAGCGCACGCGGCCGGAGCCGGGCTCGTCGTTCTCCCGCCAGCTAAAGCAGGGAACGGGCCAACCTCGGCATCCGGGGCGGCCAGAAGTCGAGCCCGCTGCGCCCGTGGCCCGTATCTCGCCTTGAAGGGGCCGGCAGGCGCCTCGGGTGAGGCCGCCACCTTCATGACTCCGGCGAGACGACTTCACATGATCAGCTTCCTCACGCGGTCGCGGCGCGCCGCCCGACTCCTCCTCCCGCTCGCGGTGGTCGCGGCCTGCTCCACCGGCGGCGACTCCGGCAAGTCGAAGCAGGACTCCGCCTCCGGCGACGTCGGCGCCGTGTGGTCGCCGGCCAACCTCACGGCGGTGAACGGCGTCCCCATCGCGGCGCTCCGCTCCGCCGTGGCCGCCCGGCTCGACGGCAAGCGCCCCGACGCCATCAGCGAGGACGCGTGGGCACACACCAAGCGCCTCTACAAGCGCTTCGGCCAGACCCCCCTCTGGCTCGTCGAGGATGGTCTGGCCAAGGACCGCGCCGGAGCGCTCACCAACACCGCGCTCCACGCCAGCGAGGACGGACTGCGCATCGACGACTACCCGATCGCCGACCTCGCCAACGCACTCACCGCCCTCCGCCGGAACCCGAAGCCCACCGCCGAGCAGTACGCGGACGCGGACGTCCTGCTGACCGCCACCTACGCCGCCCTCGGCGAGGATTACCTGATCGGCCAGGTGGACCCGAAGTCGGTCTCCCAGAGCTGGCACATCAATCCGGAGGGCGACAACCTCGACAGCGCGCTCGTGCGCACGCTCACCAAGCTGCCGCTCGACAAGTCCATCGCCGCCATGCGGCCGCAGGATCCCGAGTACGCCGGCCTGCAGAAGGAGCTCCTTCACTACCGCGACATCGTGAACAAGGGCGGCTTCCCGAAGGTGCCGGATGGAAAGGCGCTCAAGCGTGGCGACCGTGATTCCGCCCGTCGCCTCTCGGCGCTGCGCGCTCGGCTCGCTGCGGAGGGCATCAGCGTCCCCGCCGACTCCGCCGGTACCGTGTACGATGGCGGGCTCGCCGCGGGCGTTGCCCAGTTCCAGGCACGCCACGGCATCGTGGTGGACAGCGCGCTCGGCAGCGAGACGCTCAACTCCATGAACGTGCCCGCGGCGTACCGCCTCGGCCAGATCGCCGCCAACCTCGAGCGCCACCGCTGGCTCCCGCGTTCGCTGGGCACGCGCTACATCCTCGTCAACGTGCCCGCCTTCCAGCTCACGGCCTACGACAACGGGAAGAAGGCGCTCGACATGAAGGTCATCGTCGGCCAGGAATACGAGGACAAGGCGACGCCGGTCTTCGCCGACTCCATGGAGACGGTCGTGTTCCGTCCGTACTGGAACATCACCCCCGACATCCAGGCCAAGGAGACCGAGCCGAAGATCGCCGCCGATCCCGGCTACATGGCGCGCAACAACCTCGAGTACTTCACCGACGGCGGCGAGCGCCGCATCCGTCAGAAGCCCGGCCCGGAGAACTCGCTCGGCCTCGTGAAGTTCCTCTTCCCGAACGACTTCAACATCTACCTGCACGACACGCCGGAGAAGGAGCTGTTCGACAAGGACGTCCGGGCCTTCAGCCACGGGTGCATCCGCGTCCAGCAGCCGGTGCAGCTCGCGTCCTGGGTGCTCGGCTGGGACGAGAGCCGGGTGCGCGAGGCGGAGCAGGGGAAGGACAACAACTGGGTGAAGCTGCCGCACAAGATTCCCGTCTACATCGACTACGCCACGGCGTACGTGAAGGACGGACAGCTCTACTTCGGCAACGATCTCTACCACCGCGACGACCAGCTGGTGAAGGCGATGGCCGACGGCGCCCTCCCGAGCCCGCGCGCCGTGCAGGCGCTCGAGGCGCTCAAGCGGATCGCCACGGGGTGAACG
>CAMLIU010000361.1 GCA_946479995.1 uncultured Gemmatimonadota bacterium
AGTGGAATGCGGCACAGCAGCCGTTCAGGATCTTCGGCAACAGCTACTGGGTGGGAACGCACGGGCTCGGGTCCATCCTCGTCACGTCACCGCAGGGGCACGTGCTCATCGACGGTGCGCTCCCCGAGTCGGCGCCGGCCATCCTTGCCAGCATTCGCGCCCTCGGGTTCCGGGCGGAGGACGTGAAGCTCATCCTGAACTCGCACGCGCACTTCGACCATGCCGGCGGCATTGCTGCGCTGCAGCGGGCGACCGGTGCGCAGGTGGCGGCGAGCCCGTGGAGCGCGCGCGTGATGGAGCGCGGCGCATCCGACGCGAGCGATCCGCAGTACGGCGTCCTCCGCGGGTACCCGGCCGTGGCGAACGTGCGCACCATCGCCGACGGCGACACGCTGCGCGTGGGGCCGCTGGCGCTCGTGGCGCACTTCACGGGGGGGCACACACCGGGGGGCACCACGTGGACCTGGCGCTCGTGCGACGGAGCACGCTGCCTGAACCTCGCCTACGCCGACAGCCAGACCCCGGTGTCCGCCGACGAATTCCTCTTCACGCGGAACAGCACCTATCCCTCGGCGGTCGCCGACTTCGAACATGGCTTCGCCGTGCTCGACACGCTGCCCTGTGACGTGCTGCTCACGCCGCACCCCGATGCCTCGCAGCTCTGGCAGCGAATCGCCGCGCGCGACGCCGGCCAGCCCGATGCGCTCGTGAACGCGAACGCATGCCGCGCCTACGCGGCAACGGGACGGGAGCGCCTGCAGCAGCGCATCGCGAAGGAGCGCGCCCGGTGAGGTGGAGCGTACCGGCCTGATGGCTTCCCCCGTTCGGCGCTGGAAGGCCCTGCCATGGTTCGTGCTGGGCATCTCGATGGCCGTCACCGCGGTGGCCACCTGGGCCGCGCTGGCCACCGTGCAGGGGCGCATCAATGCACGCTTCACCAGCGCCGTGCAGTCCACGCGGGATCGCATCGAGGGACGGCTGGACACGTACGTCGCGCTCCTGCAGGCAACGGCAGGGCTGTTCGCCGCGAGCCGCGAGGTGCGGCGCGACGAGTTCCGCGCCTACGCGGCGCGGCTCCGCGTGCGTGAGCGCTATCCCGGCATCCAGGGAATCGGCTACAGCCGGAGGGTGATGCCAGCCGACATCCCGGCGCTCGAGCGCCGCATGCGCGACCAGGGCGAGGCCGGCTTCCACGTGTGGCCGGACTCGGCGCGAAGCGAATACAATGCGATCCTCTACCTCGAGCCCCTCGACCGGCGCAACGCGGCGGCGATCGGCTACGACATGTTCGCCGACCCCACGCGTCGCGAGGCGATGAGCCGCGCGCGTGACGCGGCCGCACCTGCCATGTCGGGGCGCGTGCAGCTCGTGCAGGAGATCGACCAGCGCAAGCAGGCTGGCTTCATCATCTACGTGCCGCTCTACCGCGACGGCGACGTGCCAGCCACCGTCGAGGCGCGCCGCGCGGAGCTCGACGGCTTCGTGTACGCACCCTTCCGCGCCGACGACCTGTTCGAGGGAATCTTCGGGAGCGGCTCCGAGCCGCGCGTGTCGTTCCGGCTCTACGACGGCGCGCAGGCGAGTGAGGCGTCGCTGCTGCACGACTCCGCCGTGGATTGGAGCGAGGGAAACGAGAGCGAGCTCACCGCCCTGACGCCGCTCGCCGCGCGCGCCGACACGATTCCCATGCAGACGGCGGGGCGACGCTGGACGCTCGTCTTCACTCCCACCACCGAGCTGCTCGACAGCGCTGGCCGCGGGATGGTGCCGCTCGTGGCCGTGGCCGGCGTGTTGGTGAGCGTGCTGCTCTTCCTCCTCGCGCGCGCCCACGTGCGTGACCGCGAGCGCGAGTGGCGCACGACGCGGGAAACGGCGGCGCTGGCGAGCCAGGTGCAGGCGCGCAACGCGGAGCTCGCCGCGGCCAACCGCCTGAAGTCCGAATTCCTCGCCACGATGAGCCACGAGATCCGCACGCCCCTCAACGCGATCATCGGCTACACGGAGATCATCGAGATGGGCCTCTCGGGGCCGGTGACAGCGGAGCAGTCGGCGCAGCTCTCGCGCATTGCGTCGAGCGGCAAGCACCTGCTCGGTCTCGTGGACGACATCCTCGACCTCTCGCGCATCGAGGCGAACCGCCTGAGCGTGAGCCAGGTGCCGGCACGGGTGGAGACGGTGATGGACGCCGCACTCGGCTTCCTGCGCCCGCAGGCGACGGCGCAGCACATTGCCCTCACCTCCTCCTGCGACGACCCGGACGGCCGCTACCTGGGTGACGAACAGCGCGTGCAGCAGATCCTCGTGAACCTGCTGGCGAACGCGGTGAAGTTCACCCCTGCCGGCGGCGAGGTCACGCTGCGATGTGGGCGCGCAGCCGAGCTGCCGGTCGGCACCGAGGCGCCGGCGAGCGGGCCGTGGGTCTGCTTCACGGTGGAAGACACCGGCGTGGGGATCGCTCCCGAGCTGCAGCAACGGATCTTCCAGCCCTTCGTGCAGGGCGACAGCGGCTACACGCGCAATCATGGTGGCGTCGGCCTGGGCCTCACCATCTCGCGGCGCCTCGCGCGCCTCATGGGCGGCGAGCTCACCATGGAGAGCACGCACGGCGAGGGATCGCGCTTCATCCTCTGGCTCCCGGCTGCCGAGCGCGCAGAAGCTCCGGCGCAGGAGGCGGCGGCGCTGGCCGAGCGCAACTGAGCCTTGACGGCACTCGGCGCGCCGCTGCTTCGTTTGCCGATGCGTTCTCCCCACCATTTCGCCGCGCCGCTGGCGTTCGCCTGCCTCGTTGCCGCCGCAGCCTGCCACGACGAAGCACCGAAGCGCCAGGCGCCCCCTGGCCCGGTGCCCGACTCCTTCGACGTCGCCTTCAGGACCAGCAAGGGCACCTTCGTCGTGCGGGCCGTGCGCGAATGGGCGCCGCTCGGCGTGGAGCGCTTCCGGCAGCTCGCCGGCGAAGGGTTCTTCGACGGGAACCGATTCTACCGCGTGCTCCCCGGCTACATCGCGCAGTTCGGTGCGAGCGACGACCGCAAGCGCAACGAGTACTGGGA
>CAMLIU010000362.1 GCA_946479995.1 uncultured Gemmatimonadota bacterium
ATCGATCTCTCCAGCCAGGTGGCGACGGTGCAGAACGGCAACCCGATCACCTTCGGACAGCTCGGCATCGCCAAGCGTACGGAGTTCGCCCGGGCCAGCCTGAAGGGCTCGTCGATGGGGTATGGCTTCACCGTCGGCCTCCATGGTAACCTCACCCCCGTCTGGCAGATGGGTGCCCGCTTCCTGTCGCAGGTCATGTTCGACTACGACAACGCCGACGCGACCTTCACCCAGACGCCCACCGGCCTCGTCCTGGCAGCGAACAACCCGCTCGGCTACCCGCCGGGTACGAAGGTGGACGATCTCGTTCAGGGCCAGTTCACCGGCAATGGCGCCCTCACGTCACAGAAGGTCCAGACCCGCATCCAGCATCCGGCGCAGGTCCAGGTCGGCTTCGCCTACACGGGCCTCGAGCGCACGACCCTCAGCCTCGACTACGCGTACGTGGGCTGGAAGTCGTTCAAGGAGCTCCCGGTGAACTTCAAGGGGAGTGCACCGTCGCGCGTGCTGGTGGAGGAGTACAACAATACGTCGGGCATTCGCTTCGGTGCCGAGCACAAGCTGCTGAATGGCGCCGCCCTTCGTGCCGGCGTGGCCGCCAACACCTCTGCGGCTCCCGAGCAGACGGTGACCCCGCTCCTCCCTGAGCAGGATCGCAGCTACGGCATGCTGGGCGGCGGGCTCCCCCTCACGCGCGCCCTCACACTGGATGCCTCGTACGCGCACGTCTTCACCCAGGGCCGCCGCGGCCGCATCGACGAGCGGGCCACGGGCTCCACGGATGCGCAGGCGGTCGCCCTCAACAGCGGCTTCTTCTCGCTGAGCGCGAACATCTTCTCGGTCAGCCTCAAGGCCAACTTCTAACTCCACGCCGGAGACATCAGGATGTTTCGACTGAACACGCTCAGCCGCGCGGCTGCCGTCGGCGCGATCGTCGCCCTCGCGGCCTGCAGCAGCGACAAGGACCTCCTCGGTCCCAGCACCCCGCCCGGCGGGGAGATCTTCAGGAGCTACGTGGCGCTGGGCAACAGCATCACGGCCGGCTACCAGAGCAGCGGAATCAACGACTCCACCCAGCAGCAGAGCTTCGCCCGCCTGCTGGCGATGCAGATGGGGACGCAGTACCACTATGCCGCGCTCGCCAAGCCCGGTTGTCCCCCGCCCATCGCCAACACCGCCACCGGAGCGCGGGTCGGGGGCGCGACCCCAACGACCTGCGCGCTTCGCACGACCAGCTCGGTCACCGATATCCTGAACAACGTGGCCGTTCCGGGGGCCCGGGTACTGGATCCGATCAGCGGTTCCACTGTGGCGTCGAATGCGCTGACGACGTTCATCCTGGGCGGCATGACGCAGGTCCAGCGGGCGCTTCAGGCGCGGCCGACCTTCGCCACCATCTGGATCGGGAACAACGACGTGCTCGAGGCCGGCGCCTCCGGACTCCTCGTCCCGGTACCCGGCATCTCGCCAGGCATCGTGAGCACCGAGGCTCAGTTCGAGGCCAGCTACAATTCCATGATCCAGCAGCTCACCGCGGGCGCCCCAGGCATCAAGGGCGTGCTCATCGGCGTGGTCCAGGTGGCTGGCATCCCCCTGCTCCAGCAGGGAGCCCTGGTGTACGCGAACCAGACAGCGGTTGCCCAGGTGTTCCTGCAGGCCACGGGCAAGACAGTCACCGTGAACCCGAACTGCAACGGCTCGACCTCGCTCGTCAGCCTTCCGCAGCTGATCCCGGTCATCCGGGCCGGCACCCATCCGCCGACGATCTCCTGCGCGAAGGGCACGGACCCGACTAATCCGCTCGTCGGCGACCTCTTCGTGCTCGACCCCGCCGAGCAGCAAACGCTGGCGACGACGATCGCCGGCTACAACGCCTACATCAAGAGCAAGGCTGACGCGATCGGGTTCGCGTACTACGACCCGAACGTGCTGCTCGCTGCCAAGAAGGCAAGTGGGGAGATCCCGGCGTTCCCGAACTTCGCGAGCACCAACGCGACGTTCGGCACCTTCCTTTCGCTGGATGGCACGCACCCCTCGGCGACGGCACACAAGGCGATCGCCAACGAGCTCATTGCCGTGATCAACGCCAAGTACGGCACGTCGCTTCAGCCGGTGCCCTGACGGACAGCCCGTTGTAATATTTGTGATGCATCATCAACTGCCATGATGCAGAAGGACTTGGGAATCATGTGTTGACGTACTTCATCACCTGTATTCCACGAGGCGTCGCTCCTGAGAGACGCGGATGAAAAGAAGAGGGACCGGCTTCCGCCGGTCCCTCTTTTCTTGCCTGCCCGGTCAACGATAGGGCCCCGAGCCTCCTGCACCGCCGGCGCCCCCCGCTGATCCGCCACCACCCCGCCGCCTGCGCCGTGGCTTCTTCTTCGTCGCACCTGCTGCCGATGTGGCACGCGCCTGCTCCGTCGTCTGGTGCGCCGCGCGACGATCCGCCTTCTCCTTCGCCCGCTTCCGTTCCTCCGCCTTCCGCTTCCGGATCTCGGCAATCCGTTCGGCGATCGGCACCTCGAACCGCTGCGCCGGCTTGCTCGCGTAGTCGAAGCCCGGCACCACCACCCGCGGCAGCCGCTTCCCGATCGCCCGCTCGATCGCCTGGAGATCCTTCTCCTCCTCCGGCGCCACGAAGGTGAACGCGTCGCCGGTCGCGTCGGCGCGAGCCGTCCGGCCCACCCGGTGGATGTAGTCCTCCGGAAGGTGTGGCACGTCGAAGTTCACCACGTGCTCCAACTGCTCCACGTCGATCCCGCGCGCCACGATGTCCGTCGCCACGAGGCACCGGTACCGCCCGGTCTTGAAGCCATCCAGCGCATCGGTGCGCTGGGCCTGCGACCGGTTGCCGTGGATCTTCGCGTTCGGGATTCCCTCCCCGGTCAGGTACTCGGCCAGTCGGTTGGCGCGATGCTTGGTCCGGGTGAAGACGATCACGTTGCCCACGTCTCCGCGGCGAAGGAGCTCCACGAACAGTGCCGCCTTCAGCTCCTCGCGCACCGGATAGAGGGCCTGGCGGATCCCCACCGCCGGCGC
>CAMLIU010000363.1 GCA_946479995.1 uncultured Gemmatimonadota bacterium
GCTCCGCGATCAGCGTCCCGATCTCCGACGGCACCGCCTCCACCACGATCGCCGCACACCCGGCATCGGCCAGCGCCTCGGCGTCGGCCACGATGCCCAGCGCCTGCTCCACGTCGCGGCCGCGCGCGCGATAGCCGTCGGGCGAGGTCACCGACTGGGGGAGCAGCCCCACGTGTCCCACCACCGGGATGCCCGCGGCAATGATGGCGCGCACCCGCGACACCATCGCGCCGGCACCCTCGAGCTTCACCGCGTCACAGCCGGCCTCGTCGACGAACCGCTTCGCCGTCGCCACGGCGAGCTCGTCGCTCGGCTCGTAGCTCCCGAACGGCAGGTCGCCGACGACCGGGATGTCGCGCACTCCCCGGCGGACGGCGCGCGTGAGCATGAGCAGCTCGTCCACGCTGATCTCGCGCGTCGTCGCATAGCCGAGCACCGTGTTCGCCGCCGAGTCGCCGACCAGCACCACGTCGGCGCCGCCCTGCTCGGCGATTCGTCCGCCGGGATAGTCGTACGCCGTGATCATCACGATCGGCTGGCCGCGCTTCGCCAGCGCGGCGAGCGATGGCAGCGCCTCAGCGCCGCGCGCCGTCGGTGTCATGCGTGCACCCCGGCGCCCACGATCACGTTGTCGATCAGCCGCACCCCGCCAATCCGCGCCGCCACCGGAACCAGCACCTCCCCGCTGATGACCTTCACCGGCTCCAGCGTCTCGGCGGAGACGGCGGCCAGGTATTCCGGCTCGATCGCGTCGGCCTCGAGGACCGCGCGCCCGGCGGCGATGGCCCGGTCGGCATCGCGCTCCCCCTTCGCCACGGCTTCCTGCACGGCGAAGAGCGCGCGCGAGAGTGTCGTTGCCCGCCGCCGCGACGCCGAATCGAGCAGCGCGTTGCGGCTCGACATCGCGAGGCCGTCCGCTTCGCGAATCGTCGGGCACACCTCCACGTAGACGGGGAAGTCGAGGTCGCGCGCCATGCGTCGGATGAGCAGCGCCTGCTGTGCATCCTTCTGCCCGAAGAAGGCGTCGTCGGGCTGCGCCATGTTGAACAGCTTGGCGACGACGGTCGCCACGCCGCGGAAATGCGCCGTCCCGCGCATCGCGCCCTCCAGTGGCTCCGACAGTCCCGACACCTCCACTGTGGTGGCGAAGCCGTGGGGATAGACTTCCGCCACCGACGGGGTGAAGAGGAGGTCCACCCCCTCCGATTCCGCCATCGCGGCATCACGCTGCTCGTCGCGCGGATAGCGATCCAGGTCGGACTGCTCGTTGAACTGCGTCGGGTTCACGAACAGCGACACCACCACCAGCCCGCACCGCTCGCGCGCGCGGCGCATGAGGCTCAGGTGTCCCTCGTGGAACGCGCCCATCGTGGGCACGAGCCCGATGCGGCTGCCCTCCATGCGCGCCATCGCCACCTCTTCGCGCAGCGCGCTCACCGTGCGAACGATCTTCATGCGCGCCGCGTCCCTGCGGCGAGGTCGCGCGTGGCGGTGGCGAGGGCATCCCAGAGCGGCACCAGCTCGGGGGTGCTGGCCACGACGGCGGCGCGCTGCCTGGCGGCCGTCTCATCGTCGCCGCGGGCGATCGGGCCCGTGAGTGCCGCACGGGCACCACGCTCGACCCAGTTCTCCACCGAGGCGCGAACGAGCGGCGCCAGCGCCGCGCGGTCGATCCCTGCCTGTGCCGCGAGTCGCTCAGCCATGCCTTCGAGTGTGACGAGGAAGTTCGATGCCGCGGAGGCCGCGGCATGGTACAGCGCCCGCTGGCCCGCGGGGACGACGCGCGGCGTCATGCCGAGCCGTTCGGCGAGGGCGTAGGCGATGTCCAGCGCGCGCTCGCTGCTGCCGTCGATCGCGCAGGTGGCTCCGGCGAAATCCGCTCCGCGTCCGACGACGCTCAGCAGCGGATGCAGCCCGAAGCGCTCGTGCGGCGCGAGCAGGTCGAGCGGCGCCGACGCGCTCACGTGGCCGACCACCGGTCCGTCGACGACCAGCTTCACTGCCTGCGCGATCTCGCGGTCGGGAACGCAGAGCAGCACCACCGCAGCTCCCTCTCCCGTGGCGCCGCGACCGAGGGGACCACGAACCGGCACGCCCACGTCATCGAGCGCCGCGGCCAGCGCCTCACCCATGCGGCCGCGGCCGATGATGTCGATGAATCCGTCCGGAAGCTGATGAACAGGCGGCACCGGTCAAAGATAGGGGCGGGAACGGCGGGACGGTAAAAGCTATCCCGTACATGGCACGAGGTACCGGATACAATACCCGGTACCTCGTCCCTGATACCACGTACCTCTTACCGTTCGACAGTCAGACCGGTCTCGGAATCCTTCGCCACTTCGGCCACCACCCGCTGCGCCGCGTCAGCCGGCATCTCCTCGTACCCGCGGAACTGCCGCCGGAAGGTGGCGCGCCCGTGCGTCATCGACTGCAGGGCGCTCGCGTACAGGTGCAGCTCCGACTGCGGCACCAGGGCGCGTACCCGGGTGCCCGCCACGTCGGCTGCCGATTCGGTGCCGAGGATCTGCCCGCGGCGCGACGAGAGGTCGCCGAGCACGTCGCCGAGCGATTCGTCCGGCGTGGTGATCTCCACTTCGTCGAGCGGCTCGAGGAGCACGGGCTTGCACTTCGGCGCGATGTTCTTGAACGCCTGGATGCCCGCCATCTTGAACGACATCTCGTTCGAGTCCACCGTGTGGAAGGAGCCGTCGAACAGCTCCACCTCGAAGTCCACGAGCGGGAAGCCGGCGATGACGCCGCGCTCCGCCGCCTCGTGGATTCCCTTCTCCACCGCCGGGATGAACTTGCTCGGGATGGCGCCGCCCACGATGTGATCCTCGAACCGGATCCCCTCGCCCCGCTGCGCGGGACCGATGCGCACCCAGCAGTCCCCGAACTGGCCGCGGCCTCCCGACTGCTTCTTGTGACGGCCCTGCCCCTCGGCGCGGGCGCGGAGCGTCTCACGGTAGGCGATGCGCGGCTTCCGCAGCTCGGCCACGACGCCGAACTTCCGCTTCAGCTTCGACAGCGC
>CAMLIU010000364.1 GCA_946479995.1 uncultured Gemmatimonadota bacterium
GTGCTGTCGTTCCTCATGATCAGCAACGTGCCGTATCCGGTGTTCCCGCGCACCGGCTTCCGGAGCCTGCGCGCCATCGGCGCCACCGTGCTGCTGATCGGGTCCATGATCCTGCTCGCCACGCGGCGACTGGAGTACTTCTTCCCCTTCGCCCTCATCTACGTGGCGTGGGGGCTCGTGCGGTGGGTCTTCTCGGGCCTCTTCGAGCGCCGCCAGCCCACGCTCCCGTACGACCTCTCGGAAGGCGAGGACGAGGACGAGGAGGACGAGGATGAATTCGAGCTCGACTCGCAGGTACACGCCACGCGCTGGAGCCATCGCGGCGGCCGCACACGCAGCGAGCGGAGTGAGTCTGCGGAGCGCGAGACGGAAATGGACCGCGCCGAGCCGGGACGGTCGCGACTGGATCGCGTTGCGTCTCGCACGGCCACCGGCGAGCACCGTGTGGAGCGCGGCGCACGTGGTGAGCGCACCGAGCGGACGGAGCGTGGCGACCGCGCCGAGCGGGGTGAGCGTGGCGGCCGCACGCGCGACGCGGAGCGCCCGAAGCGCGAGGGCCGCCAGAAGGATCGTCCCCGCCGCGGCGACCGCCTCGCGCGTGACGTCAAGGCCGAGGGTAACGACGCGACGGTGGCGGCCGCGCCGACGATCCCCGCCCCGTCGGGCGTGGACGCAATCACCCTCGGACGCCCCGATGAGGAGGTAGCTTCCCTCGCCACGCCCGAAGGCGCACGCTCGGCGAAGGGCATGGAGGAGGCGGATGACACCTCGCTCCCCGCGGAAGGCTCCGCCGCAACGCGGAAGCGGAAGCGCCGCCGTCGCCGTGGAGATCGCAAGGATCGTGATGCGTCCGAGCGGCACGAGGGAGGCGACACCAGCGCACCGGCAGCGCCGTCCGAGCGGGCCTCGGAGTCGACGTCGTCTCCGACCCTGCAGATGGCCTCCGCTCCGGAGCCGTCAACCGCTCACGCGGCAAACGCCCCCTCGTCGACTCCCTCCTCGGGCGCGTCTTCCTCGGCAGCGCCTCCCACGCCCTCGGCGACCGAGCCGACTCCGCTCCTTCCCCGCCCTTCGTCCGAATCGAACGAATGACCCGCTACCGTGTCGCCGTTCACGTCGTCCCGCGCCGTGGCCTCCTCGACCCTCAGGGCAAGGCGGTCGCTGACGCGCTTCACTCGCTCGGCTTCGGCGCCGTGGCCAGCGTCCACGTCGGGCGCCACCTCGTGCTGGAGCTCGATGCGCCCGACGCCGACGGCGCCCGGGCCATGACCCGCGAGATGTGCGAGCGCCTGCTCGCCAACCCCGTTACCGAAGACTTCCAGATCGCCGAGGTCAGCGCGGAATGAAGTTCGGCATCGTCACCTTCCCCGGCTCCAACTGCGATTACGACGCCTATCATGCCGTCGTGGACGCCCTCGGCGAGCAGGCCGTGTACCTGTGGCACAAGGATCACGACCTTCAGGGGGCCGACGTCGTGATTCTTCCCGGTGGCTTCAGCTACGGTGATTACCTCCGCGCCGGCGCCATCGCCGCGCTGAGCCCCATCATGCGCGAAGTGGTGCAGCACGCGCGCCGTGGCGGACCGGTGCTCGGCATCTGCAACGGCTTCCAGATCGCCTGCGAGGCGCGGCTCCTGCCTGGCGCCCTGCTCCGCAACGCGTCGCTGAAGTTCGTGTGCGCGCCCATCACGCTGCGCGTCGAGAACGCGGGCACGCGTTTCACCTCGGGCTACGAGCCCGGACAGCTCATCACGCTGCCCGTGGCGCATGGTGACGGACGCTACAGCGCGGACGAGGAGACGCTGGATCGCCTGGAGGGTGAAGGTCAGGTCGTCTTCCGCTATGCGCCGGATCGCCTCCAGGCCGAGGAGTCGTACAACCCGAACGGCTCGATTCGGGACATCGCGGGTATCGTGAGCGGGGAGGGAAACGTCCTTGGCATGATGCCCCATCCCGAGCGGGCCGTGGATCCGGTGCTTGGCCGGCCGGACGGACTCGCGCTCTTCGAATCGCTCCTCCAACATGTCGCCGCCTGAGCGACCCGGAGCCCTCATGCGCCATCTCCTCGCCATCGTCCTCCTTTGCACCCCTGCGGCCTGCCTCTCGCAGCAGAAGGAGAAGACCGTCTCCCCCGGCATGTCCGAGGCGCAGGTCGTGGAGGCCCTCGGCAAGCCCGCCACGGTGCGGAAGAATGGCGACCGCACCTTCCTGTTCTACGCCAACACCTGCGGAAAGAACTGTGGCACGAGCGACCTGGTCATCCTCACCCGTGACAGCGTGACCGACGCGATCTTCCGCTCGCCCGATCGGCATTACACCGGCACGAGCAGCTCCCCCGAGTCCATCTCGGCGAAGGAAGCGGCGAAGTCTGGTGCTTCGAGCGCGCCGATCCGGATGAAGCCTCCCGCGAAGCCCAACGACGCGTCGCCGTCCATTCCGACTTCCCCGCCGCAGATCCCGCCGGCGAACCCATCCTCCACCCCGCCGCACACGCCGTGACCGTTTCAGCGCGCCCTGGCGATCCACGCATCACTCCGGCGCTCGTCGCCGAGCATGGCCTCACGCCGAACGAGTACGAGCGCCTCGTTGCGATGATCGGCCGCGAGCCGACCTTCACCGAGCTGGGAATCGTCAGCGCGCTGTGGAGCGAGCACTGCTCCTACAAGCATTCGCGTCCCCTGCTCCGCACCCTTCCCACGAAGGCACCATGGGTGCTGCAGGGTCCGGGCGAGAATGCCGGCGTGATCGCCATCGGCGACGGGCTCGCCGTCGCCTTCAAGATCGAGTCGCACAATCACCCCTCCGCCGTCGAGCCGTACCAGGGAGCGGCCACTGGCGTCGGCGGCATCCTGCGCGACGTTTTCACCATGGGCGCACGGCCCATCGCGCTGCTCAACTCCCTGCGTTTCGGCTCCCTCGACTCCCCACGCGTCCGCTACCTGTTCGCCGGCGTCGTGAAGGGCATCGGCGATTACGGCAACTGCGTCGGCATCCCGACGGTGGGTGGCGAGGTCGTGTTCGACCC
>CAMLIU010000365.1 GCA_946479995.1 uncultured Gemmatimonadota bacterium
AGGCGGGGATGACGAACCTGCGCACGGCGGAAACCGAGAAGTACGCGCATGTGACCTACTTCTTCAACGGCGGCATCGAGCCGCCCTTTCCCGGCGAGGACCGCCGGCTCGTGCCGAGCCAGAAGGTGGCGACGTACGACCTCGCGCCCGAGATGAGCGCGCCGGGAATCACCGACGTGCTGTGCGCGGCGATCGAGGCCCGGGAACACGACTTCGTGCTCTGCAACTACGCGAACGGCGACATGGTGGGACATACCGGTTCCATTCCAGCGACCATCGCCGCGGTGGAGACGGTGGATGCCTGCCTGGCACGCGTGCTGACGTCGGCGGAGGCGGCAGGGGCGCGGCTGCTCATCACCGCCGATCATGGGAACTGCGAGATGATGATCGACCCGGAGACGGGCGGGCCCCATACGGCGCACACGACCAACCCCGTGCCCTTCCTCGTCGTGGATCCCCGCGCCGCGGTCGGCCTGCGCGACGGCGGGGCTCTGTGCGACGTGGGACCGACGATCCTGCACATGCTCGGCCTCGAGCAACCCGCGGAGATGACCGGACGCGACCTGCGTCTCTCGTGAGGGTACCTTTCATCACATGGTTCGGAGCGAACGAGTGAAGTCGATTCTCTGCGGCGTCGTGGCGCTGCTCATGGCGGTACCAGCCGGGGCCCAGGTGGGTCACGACCCCGAGGACAGCCCATACCGGGATCTCGAGCACCGGCAGGAGATCACCCTGCTCGGCGGCTGGGTGAAAGCGCGGCACGATCCCGCCGGGGTTGCTCCGCAGAGCGCGCCGATGGTGGGCGCGCGCTACGAGTTCAACCTGGCGGGGCCGCTGTCGCTGAGCAGCGACCTGACGGCAATGTTCTCCAGCCGCGACGTGATCGATCCATCAAAGCCCAAGGCGCAGCGCATTCCGCGCAACGAGACGGCCACGGTGTACGCGGCGGACCTGGCGCTCGCGATGAACCTCACCGGACGCAAGAGCTGGCATCACCTTGTACCACAGGTGCGCGGTGGCGTCGGCCTGCTCCGCAGCTCGGCGGCAGACGACTCGTCGGGGTTCCGCTTCGGCACCCCGTTTGCATTCAGCTTCGGCGGCGGGCTGAAGCTGGTGCCGGGCCGAACGGGGCGCGTGCAGCTGCGCGCGGACTTCACGGACCGGCTGTTCAAGCTCTCGTATCCGGACTCGTACTACCGGCTCGCCTCCGACAACACGGCGGTGCTCGACCGGTCCACGGCGAAGTCGTTCTACACGCATCACGCGGTGTTCACGCTGGGCGTGTCGTACCTCTTCGGACGCTGACCTCCGACCCGCCGGCGACCCTTTTCCCGGCGGTTCACATGGCGCGCGACTACGAGAACCTGAACGACATCCAGGACCTGGACGATCGCGAGCTGCGCGACCTCGTGCACGAGCACCTCGCGGCGCACGGCGCGCTCGACGTCGACGACATCACGATCTCCGTCCAGAACGGCCACGTCCTGCTGTCCGGGCGCGTCGGCACGGATGGTGAGCGCCGCATCGCGGAGCACGTGCTCACCGACGTGGTCGGCGTGAGCGACTACGCGAACGAGATCGTCGTGGACCCGACGCGCCGCGCGGTGAGTCCGATGCCGATCGACGAGCACCTCGCGGACGAAGCGGAGCGCGCCGGCACGCTGCTCGGCGACATGCCCCTCCCCGTCGAGCCATCGGTGGAATACGGTGCGGCCGACCAGCGGGACACGGAAGGTGAGCTCGATGGCTCGACCGACTACGAGGAAGTGACCCGGAACGGTGTGCCCTGGAATCCGCCGTCCTCACCCACCCCGGAAGGCTTCCTCGGCAGCAACGTGGAGCCGGAGGACATGGGGGAGCAGCACTGAGAACTGGAAGGCCGGAAGGTGAGAAGGTGGGAAGGTGAGGAACTGCCTGTGCCCTTCCCGCCTTCCCGGTTCGCCGCCTACCTTCCGCCATGCCCACCTACCTCACGCGCCGGGTCTCGTTCGCGGCGGCGCACCGGTATCGCGTCCCCGAATGGAGCGACGAGAAGAACGAGGCCACATTCGGTCTCTGCGCGCGGCCGAGCTATCATGGCCACAGCTACGTGTGCGACGTGACGGTCACCGGCCACGTGGATAAGGTCACCGGCTTCGTCGTCGATCTCGGGCTGCTCGACCGCGTGCTGCAGCGCGAGGTGCGCGAGCGGCTGGACCACCGCAACATCAACACGGACGTCCCGGAGTTCGCCGATGGCCGGATGATCCCGACGGGCGAGAATCTCGCGCGGTTCATCGCCGAGCGCGTGCAGGGCGGGCTCGGCTCCGCGGCACGAGTCACGCGTGTGGTGGTGGCGGAGGACTCCACGCTGAGCACCACGTACGAACCGGACTGAACGCGTGACGTTGGCGGCGCTCGGTCGTGCTACACACGACGCGCCGCGACGGGCACGATGCCGGGCCGCGCGCCGCACCGGAGGATTCGTGACGACCGCTTCGCTCTCCCGCCCCAGCACCGTTCGTGGCACGCTCGCCGAGCAGTTCGAGCCCGTGCTCCTCGTCCACGCCGAGCTGCAGGAGGAGTGCGAACCGCAGGTGGACGCGGACGAATGCCAGCGTCGCGTCCGCACGGGGCTCGTGGCCTACGATGCGCTGCGGGTGCTCGGATCGTGCGGTGACCTCCGGCCGCGGTTCGCCGCGATGGTGGATGCGTTCGAGGTGGCCGGCCTGATCTCCAACGACGACCGGCGCGCGCTGCTGGACGGCGATCTCGACGTGGACGATCTGGTGAGCGGCTGGTTCACCGGCGATCGCACCCCGCGTGATACACGCCGCCGGGCGGCACGCCAGGTGGCGATCCTCGTCGGCAACGCGCTTCTTCGCGCCGCCAGCGCGCGTGTCGGCGCGCCCTCCGCCTGGCGCTCGTGGACGCGCACGGTGTGCCCCTGCTGCGGAGGGGCGCCGGACATCGCGCTCATCGAGCGTGGCGCCCAGCGCACGCTCGTCTGTGCGCGCTGCGACGTGCAGTGGCGCACGCGGA
>CAMLIU010000366.1 GCA_946479995.1 uncultured Gemmatimonadota bacterium
GCCCGCTCGACGGACCGCCTCCCCGGCGGCGTGGCCGCTGCTCGCTCGTCGGACCCGCTCGCGCGCCTTCGGCGCGCGGCTCGTCGGAGGGTCAAAGGGCACACCGAACGTGTTTCGGTGTGCCCTTCGCAGTTGGTAGTGACCGTCCGACGAGCAGGCGGCCGGAGGCCGCCGAGCGTGTCAGACCGTCAGACGAGCGAGCCCGCCGGAGGCGGGCTCGCGGGTCCGACCGATCACGCCGCGCTCTGCCGCCGCAGCTGCGCGTTGATCTGCTTCCGATTGTCGTCGATGTTCGCGTTCTTGCGAAGGTCGTCCAGGAAGGACTGCACGCGCTGTTGACGCAGGACCTGCAGGCGCCGCGCACGGAGGTCGTTCTTCTGCGCCTCGAACGCGGCACGGTCGGCCGGCTTCTTCGCGTCCACGCGGATCACGAACACCCCGTCCGTCTGTCGCACCGGCGCACTGACCACGCCCACCGGCAGCGCGAAGGCCGCGCCGATCGCCTCGCCCAGGCTTCCGAACGAGCTCACCGCGCCGCCGCGCGTGGTCATGCCGGTCTTCGTGACCGTCATTCCTGCCTTGGCCGCCGCCGCCTCGAGCGAGGTGGACTTCGCGGCCTGCGCCAGCTGCGACGCCGCGGGCACGATCCGCTCGATCGCGCGCTCCCGCGCCAGGCGGGCGCGAACGTCGCCCTTCACGGCGGCGAAATCCTTGCCGCCCGGAACGAGCGTGTCGAGCCGCGCGAGGTAATAGCCATCCTCCGCGTCGAACAGCTCGCTCGTCTCGCCAGCATGTGCGCCGTCGAAGGCCCATGCGCTCACGCTCGGGACGTACTGGCCGTCGTGCATCGCGGGCTGCCCCTCGATGGCCGTCACCTTGAACGGCTTCAGGTTCAGCGTCTTCGCCGCCTGGTCGAACTTGGCCGGGTCGGTGGCGCTCGCGGCGAGGCGCGCCAGCTCGTCCGCCTCGCGGTCCACCCGGGCGGCGGACGAGTCGCTCGGCTGGAGGCGGAGCAGGATGTGGCGTACGCTGATCGTATCCCCGTTCCGCGAGTCCACCTTGATCAGGTGATAACCGAACGGTGAGAGCACCGGCTGCGAAAGCTCGCCGGGCTTCAGGGCAAAGGCCGCCTTCTCGAACTCCGGCACGAGCTGGCCGTGCGTGATCTTCCCGAGGTCGCCCCCCTGCACGGCCGACGCCGAGTCGGCTGACTCACGCTTGGCGACGTCCTCGAACTTGGCGCCGCCCGCAATCTCGGCACGGAGCTTCTCGATCCGCGACCGCACGGCCGCGCTATCCGCGGCGGTCACGACCCGCGGCAGGTAGATCACGCTCAGCACCGCCGTGGAAGGGCGGTCGAACTCCGCCTTGTGCGCGTCGTAGTAGGCGCGCAGGTCCGCATCGGAGATGTTCGAGTCCGCCGCGGTCACGGTCGGGTGGAAGGCGACGAAGCTGATGGACGCGCTGTCGTTCGCGTCCTGCCAGGCGCGCCACAGCTCGGCGTCGGTCACGTACAGCCCGCTGGTGACCTGCTCGAACAGCTTCTCCTTCGGGATCTCGGAGCGATAGTACTGCTCCAGCGCCACGAGGAGACCGGACTGACGTGCCTGCGAGCTCGTGAGAAGCCGCTGGTACTTCTCCGGATCGAACTGTCCATTGGTCTGGAGATCCGGCGCATTGCGCACCCACGCCGGCGGCGCGAAGCGGGCATAGTCGCGCAGCTCGTCCGTCGAGACGACGATGCCACGCTTCTTGTATTCCTGCTGGAGCAGGATGTCCGACACCATGTCGTCGAACGCCTGATTCTGCAGGCGACGGATCTCATCCTCGGACAGCGAGCGTCCGGCTTGCTGCTGTTGCTGCTGGATGAGCTCCTGTGCACGGCGCTGCCAATCCGTGTACAGGATGTCGGTGCCATTGACGGAGGCCACCGCGGTAGTGGGGGTGACCGGCGTGCGGCCGAGCAGGCCGGACGATTCGACGAGCAGGAAGCCGCCAACGAACGAGATGAGGAGAATCCACATCACGACCTTGGCGGAGCTCCGCATGGTTTGGAGCACGAGGCAGGACTCCTGGAGCTGCGGGAAAACGGGGAGGGGAGAAGTTCAAAAAGCTAGACGGCGACGAGGGCTAAAATCAAGTGACGATAGCACTTCTGATTGACACGTCCCTCGTGTACCGTATCTTATCCCGCTTCTCTCCCCTGAAGGCTGCGCCGCCACTGAGGCATTATTGATGTCCGGTTCTGCCCGTTTCGACGAGCTGAAGAAGAAGTTCGACGAGAATCCTCGGCGCTATTTCGCGCCGCTCGCCAACGAGTTCCGCAAGTCGGGCGACGCCGAGCAGGCGGTCATGATCTGCGAGGAGTTCCTCCCGCAGCAGCCGGGGCACATGAGCGGTCACATCGTCTATGGCCAGGCGCTGTACGACCTCGGCCGACTGGACGACGCGCGCACGGTGTTCGAGACGGCCCTCACGCTCGATCCGGAGAACCTGATCGCGCTCCGCCACCTGGGCGATATCGCGCGCTCCCACGGCGACCAGGACCTCGCGCGAGTCTGGTATCAGCGCGTCCTCGAGGCCGATCCGCGGAACGAGGAGGTGCAGGGCCTCCTGTCGTCACTCGACGGCGCGCCGGCGGCTCCCTCTTCGTCGACCGCCGAGGCGCAGCAGCCGCCGGCATCGGCGCTTTCGTTCAGCGAGCCCGCGCAGGAGACGATCATCGAGCAGAGCTCGATCGTGGAGCTGGCGCCAGCGTTCGATCCACCAGCGCCGCCGCCCCTTCCGTCCGCTCCGTCGACGGGCAGCGAGGGGCTGCTGGACCTGGACATGGTGGACGAACACGCCATGGACTCCGGCGCCACCGGCCGCGCCGAGGGATTCGAGGCCATGGAGTTCACCCCTCCTCCCTCCAGCAGTACCGGAGCACCGTCCGGGATCGCCGACCAGCTCGAGCCTGCCGAGTTCGAAGCTCCGCCCTCCTCGGTCGCGCCACTGGAAGGGCTGGAGGAGACGGCGCT
>CAMLIU010000367.1 GCA_946479995.1 uncultured Gemmatimonadota bacterium
CCGCGCCCGCCTACCTTTCGTGCTGCAATGGAGTCTTCCGCGGTTCGCGCGGATCTGCAGGATCCGGCGGCGCTCGCGTCGCTCGGCCACCTGGAGGTCATCGCGCGGTGGGTCGTCGATGGGTTTCTCAGCGGACTGCACCGGTCGCCCCGCAAGGGGTTCTCGGTGGAGTTCGCCGATTTTCGTCCCTATCAGCCTGGCGACGACCTGCGCTACGTGGACTGGAAGATCGCCGCGCGCGCCGACCGCTGGGTGGTCAAGCAGTACGAGGAGGAGACCAACCTCCGCGCCACTCTCATCCTCGACGTCAGCCGCTCCATGGACTGGCGCGGCGCCCCCGCGGCCGAGCGGCTCACCAAGCGCGCCTACGCCGAGCAGCTCACCGCCGCCCTCGCGCTGCTCCTCCTCCGCCAGCGCGACGCGGTAGGCCTCGTGCGCTTCGATGACGCCGTCCGCACGAGCGTGCCGCCGCGCGCGCGCACCACGCAGTGGCGACGCATCCTCGCCGCGCTCGCCGAACCGTCCGGCGGTCGCGATTCCGACGTCGCCGCCGCCCTCGCGCAGGCGGCGCGGCTCGTCACCCGTCGCGGCATGATCATCCTGCTCAGCGACCTCCTGGTGGACGTGGACACCGCCCTCCCGGCGCTGCGCGGCCTGCGCGCCGCGGGCCACGACGTCACCGTGCTGCACATCATGGATCCCGCCGAGCGATCGTTCACCCTCGCCGCCGAGGCGCAATTCGCCGATCCCGAAACAGGGCTCGCCGTTCCCGCCTCCGGCGCGGACGTGCGCACCGCCTATGACCGGACCGTCACCACCGTGATCGACGAGTGGCGCACGACGCTCGGCGCCATGGGCGCACGCTACGATCTCGTCCTCACCGACCAGCCGTACGCCGTACCGCTGCGCCGCGCCTTCGACGCCAGGCAGCGACGCCCGTGAGCTTTCTCGCGCCACTCTACCTGCTGCTCGCTGGCGCTGCCGCGGTGCCGCTCCTGCTGCACCTGCTGCGTCGCAACGTCTCCGCGCGAGTGGAGTTTCCCGCCGCGCGCTACCTCCAGCGTGCGGAGCGCGAGCACAGCCGATCGCTCCGTCTGCGCAACCTGCTGCTCATGCTGCTGCGGGTGCTCCTGCTGCTTACCCTCGCCCTCGCGGCGGCGCGGCCGTTCGTGCGCGGCGTGGGCAGCGGCCACGGCGCGACCGCCGTTGCCGTCGTGCTCGACAACTCGCTGTCCACCACCGCGGTGAGCGATGGACGTCCGGTGTTCGAGCAGCTTCGTGCAGCCGCGCGCACCGTGATCACCGCCGCCACTCCCGCCGATCGGCTCTGGCTCGCCACGGCGGACGGCCGACTGCGGGCCGGCACGCGCGACGCGCTGCTTGCCGAGCTGGCGAGGGTCACTCCTGTCGAGGGCGCTGGGGACCTTCCGCTCGCTGCAGGCCGCGCCGCGGCGGCGGTGAATGCCGCGCCGCTGCCGTCGCGCGTCGTCGCCGTCGTCACCGATGGCCAGCAGAGTGCGTGGAGCGCCTCGCGCCGCGTTCCGGATGCGGTCACCGTGCTTCTGCCGCGGGGAGATCCTCCGCTCAATCGCGCCGTGGCCGCGGTCGAGCCGCAGCCGGCGCGATGGACCCCACGGGGCACCGTCATGGCGCGCGTCGCATCGCTCGATTCCGTCGGCTACCGCGTCGTGGTCGGCGATCGCACCGCCGCGCGCGGGCTCGCCGCGCATGACGAGGCGATCGTGGTCCACCTCGCGCCGTCGGAACGAGGCTGGCAGGCTGGACGCGTCGAGCTCGAGCCCGATGACTTTCCCGCCGACGATGCCCGGCACTTCGCCGTCTGGATCGGCGCGCCGCCCGTCGTCTCGGTGGATCCGGCGTCAGGACCGTTCGTCACGACCGCCGTCACGACCCTCGTGGCGGACGGGCGCGTCGCCCGGGGAGCGGGGATCCGGATCGGCCCGGCGGACCAGGCGACTGCGCTTCCCGCGCTCCTGTTCGCTCCCACGGATCCCCTGCGGCTCGGTGCCGCCAATCGCGTCCTGGCGCGACTCGGAGTGCCCTGGCGCTTCGGTGCAGCGGTCAGCGCTCCGACGCTCGCGCGTGGCACCCGGCTCGAGGACGTGAGCATCGCGCGCCGATATCACCTCGTTCCGCAGGGCGCGACGGCGTCCGACACCCTCGCGATGGCCAACGGCGATCCGTGGGTCGTCGCCGGCGACGGCTACGTGCTCGTCGCGTCACCCATCGATCCGCAGTTCACCAATCTTCCGCTGCGCGCCGCCTTCCTTCCCTGGTTCGCTGACCTGCTCGGCCAGCGCCTCGGCGCGCCGTCCGGCGACGTCGGAGCTCCGGTGAATGCGGCGCCCGGTCAGTCCATCGCGCGTCCCGCAGGGGTGGATGCGATCGAGAACCCCGCCGGCGCACGGCGCTCCGTGAGCGGAGACCGCATCACGGCGCCGGCCGAACGCGGTGTCTGGTTCTTCCTGCGCGCAGGGCGCCGCGTCGGCGCGCTCGTCGTGGAGGCGCCGGAGTCGGAATCGGACCTCACGCGTCTCCCCGCCGACCGGCTCGCCGCGCGGCTCGGCGGCAATCGGGGCAGGGGCGTGGCCGGCGCCGACGCCCTCGCCCGTGCCACCTTCGCCGTGGGCGCCAGCCACCCGGCCATCACGCCGCTGCTCGTCCTCGCCTTCCTGTTCCTCGTCGCGGAAGCGCTTGCCGTGCGCGCTTCCCGCTCCACTGCCGCCTAGTGTCGCTTCCTTCACTGCTCGACGCGATCGAACGCCTGCCCGCGTTCACGCGACTCGTCAACACGCTCCCCGCGCCGCGGGGCCAGCTCCTCGCCGCCGGCCTGCCCGGGTCCGCCGACGCCGTCGTCGTCGCTGCCCTCGCACGGCGCCTGCCCACCCGCTTCTTCGTCGTCGTCGCCGACGGCCTGCCGCAGGCGGAACGGATGCTCGCCGACCTGCACACCATCCTCGACGAGACTCCGGTGGCGCTCTATCC
>CAMLIU010000368.1 GCA_946479995.1 uncultured Gemmatimonadota bacterium
CGAAGCTCATCGCGCTCGAGTACCGCAAGGGCGCGGCGGACCAGGCGCCGGTGGCGCTGGTGGGGAAGGGCCTCTGCTTCGACTCGGGCGGCATCTCCATCAAGCCCGCGCAGGGGATGGAGTGGATGAAGTTCGACATGTGCGGCGCGGCGGGCGTCCTCGGAGCCATGGAGGCCGTCGCCCGCCTGAAGCTGAAGGTGAACGTCGTCGGGCTCGTCGGATCCACCACCAACATGCCGAGCGGCACGGCGGTGAAGCCGGGCGACGTGGTGAAGAGCATGTCGGGGAAGTACATCGAGATCATCAACACCGACGCCGAGGGGCGCCTCGTGCTGGCTGACGTGCTCGCCTACGCGCGTCGCTACAAGCCGGCGGCGGTAGTGGACGCGGCGACGCTCACCGGCGCCTGCGTCATCGCCTTGGGTCACACCGCCACGGGCGTGATGGGAAACAACGCCGAGCTGGTGCAGGAAGTCATCAAGGCGGGAACACGCGCCGGCGAGCCGGGTTGGGAGCTCCCGATGTGGGATGACTTCAAGGAGCTGATCCGCAGCGACGTTGCCGACGTGAAGAACTCCGGCGGTCGGCCGGCGGGCACCATCACGGCAGCGCTCTTCCTCAAGGAGTTCGCTGACGAGTATCCGTGGGTCCACCTCGACGTCGCCGGTACCGCGTACACCGAGTCCGATCTCGGCACGGTGCCGCGAGGCCCGACGGGAGTCCCGGTCGGTACGTTCGTGGAAGTCGTGCGCGGGCGCGCCGGGTGAGCCTCGGCACCTGGCGTCGTGCCCTGCTGATCGGCCTCGGTGCTGTTGCCGGGGCCGTTTTGCCGTTGCGCGCGCAGGTGCCCGTGTCGCGGGATACCATTCCCGGCCGGCGCGACACGCTCCCGACGAAGGCGGACACCGCGCGGGCGAAGCAGGTAAGAGCGCCACAGGGTGCGGACACGATTCGCGTCCCCACGCCGCCCCGCGCCGACACGATGATCAAGAACGATTCGGCGATCCTCGGCATCGTGCCCCTTCCGGCGCAGCCGAAGAAGGATTCGGTGAAGGCGCCTCTCCCTCGTGCCGACGCGCCGCCCATTCTCGACATCGGCCCGGCGCGCATCTATGACCGCGCGGCCATGTTCGCCACCGGCGCCCTCACGCTCGGCGACCTCCTGGGACGCGTGCCCGGCGTGACCGAGTTCACCACGGGATGGATCGGCGCACCCACCGTCGTCGCGTCGCAGGGCGACTTCCGCCGCATCCGGATCTTCCTCGATGGCCTCGAGCTCGATCCGCTGGACCGGCGCGCGCAGGGAACGGCGCCGGTGAACGAGCTGCCGCTGCACGCGCTGGAGGAGGTGCGCATCGAGCGCGGCGCCGAGGAGATCCGTGTGTTCGCCCGGAGCTGGCGGGTGGACCGCACCACGCCGTATACCCGCGCCGATATCGCCACCGGCGACCAGAACACGAATCTCTACCGCGCCTTCTTCGGCCGCCGCTACAGTCACGGTGAGGCACTGCAGATCGCGGCGGAGCAGTACAACACCCAGCCCGACCGCCGAATGCCCTCCACCGGCGGGCTGCATCTGATGGGCCGCCTCGGGATGACTCATGGTCCGTGGAGCGGCGACCTGTTCGCCGAGCGGAGCGACATCGACCGTGCGCCGTGGGCGGGGATCGGCAACCCGATCATCGCGACCGATACCGTACCCGGGTGGGAGACGCGCCGCACCACCGCATACGCGCGCATCGGCAATGGAGACCCGGAGCGCGGGCGCTGGATGCAGCTCGTGGCATCGGTGGAATCATTCCGCGGCTCGCCTCGCACGCCGACCACTCTGTTCGGTGAAACGCCAGGGGAGACACAGACGGTCAAGGCCGATTCCACGGCATACGAGAATCAGTACCTGATCACGGGTGGTGCTTCGCTTCTCGGTGCTCGCCTGAGCGGCGCCGAGAGGATCCGTGCCGCCGGCGGCCGGGTCTCGCACGCCGCGTCTGCGAGAGCTTCCTACGAGGCCGGATGGCTTGCCGCGTCCCTCCTCGGTGAAGGGAAGAGCGCCCTCGAGCCCAGTCGCGCCGAAGCCACGGTACGGCTCGAGCCCTTCGGCCGCATCGCGCTGCTCGCCAGTGCCTCCCGTCGCGGGGGCGGGCGCTTCTCCCGCATCTTCGGCGACTTCGGCTACTCCCCGGTCTACCTCGGGGCGAACGGCGAGCCGCAGCTGCTGCCGGGCGCTGATTCCTCGCTCGCTGATGTGCCCCGCACGTACGCAACGTACGAACTCTCCCCCGTGACGAGCTATCGGGCCGAGGCCGGCATCCGCGTCCACGAGCTCTGGCTCATCGGGGGCGTTCTGCATCGCGGCGCCACGACCCTGCTTCCCGCCGCGGGGATGGACGAGGACAGCGCCTACTCGCGCTCAGGCGCGGCCCGCGTCGAAGGCGCGGCAAACGCGACGACCGCCGCCATCCGCGGCCGGATCTACGGTCCCCTGCACGCCGACGCCTGGGCGGTGGCCTGGTCCGACAGCACTGGCTTGTACCGACCGAGATACCAGACGCGGAGCGAGCTGTACCTGCAGACGAACCTGCTGCAGCGTTTCCCCCGGGGGAACTTCGGCCTGCTGGCCTCGCTCGCCCACGAGTACCGCAGCAGCAGCCGCTTTGCCCAGGCCGACGGGAGCGTTCGCAGCGTCGCGGGCTTCCGGCGACTGGACTTCAAGCTCGAGATCCGCATCCAGACGGCGGTCGTGTCCTACCAGTTCCGGAACGTGCTGCAGGCGCGCTACGCGGAGGTGCCGGGTTTCATCATGCCTCGGCAGACGCAGTTCTACGGCGTGCGCTGGGACTTCTGGAACTGACCGGCATATTTGACAATGTCATTGATCTGCCGTAACTTACGCGGCTCGATATGATACGGAGCATGACGGGGTTCGGCGCAGCCGACGGCGAGGTGGGCGGTGGTCATGCGAGCGTGGAAGTGCGCTCCGTGAACCACCGCTTCTTCAATCCGTC
>CAMLIU010000369.1 GCA_946479995.1 uncultured Gemmatimonadota bacterium
CGATCATCGGCGGCAAGGTGTACTTCGCCATCCTGATGCACAGCGTCAGCGCGCTTTGGGGGCGCGCGGGCTTCGTGTTCTGGGGCGGCTTCATCGGCGCCGTGCTGGCGTGCGCGATCGTGATCCGCTGGCGCCGGCAGCCGTTCCTGCGCATCGCCGACGGCGCGGCGGTCGGCATCGCCGCCGGCTACGCCATCGGGCGTACCGGATGCTGGGCGGTAGGCGACGACTACGGCCGCGTGTGGGACGGATGGCTCTCCGTCGCCTTCCCGCAAGGACTGCCGCCGAGCACGGTGCAGGTGATGAACCAGCTCTATCACGCGAACCTCCCCGCCACGCTGCCGCCAGACACCGCCGTCGGCGTGTATCCGACGCAGCTGCTCGAGGTGCTGCTCGGCCTGGTGATGTTCGTCGTGCTGTGGCGGCTGCGCCGGCACCAGCATGCCTCGGGCTGGCTGTTCGGCATGTACTGCGTGCTGGCCGGAGTGGAACGGTTCATCGTGGAGTTCTTCCGCGCGAAGAGCGACATGGTGGGACCGATCACGTCAGCCCAGCTCGTGGCGCTGGTCGTCACGGCGGTGGGTATCCTGCTGATCACCTGGCGCAACGCACCCGCACCGGCGCTCGCGTCGGCGCGCTGACCCTCTTACCGGAGACTCGCATGACCGCCGCTGCCGCCCGCCGTCCCGACGCCACCGAGTTCGCGCCGTTCTATGCCGGCTACGTGGCCGCCGTGCCGGAAGGCGACATCCTCGTCATCCTTCGCCGCGATGCCGACCAGTGGGAATCCGTGCTCGCCGAGCTGCCCGAGTCGCGCGGCGGTCACCGCTATGCCGAGGGCAAGTGGAGCATCCGCCAGCTCGTGGGACACGTGAGCGATGCCGAGCGCATCTTCACCTACCGTGCGCTGCGCATCGCGCGTGGCGACGAGACGCCGCTCGCCGCGTTCGACGAGAATGCCTACGCGGAGACGGCCGGTTCCGACCGCCGCACGCTCTCGGCGCTGGCCGAGGAGCTGAAGGCCGTCCGCGCGGCAACCGTGGCGCTGTTCAACTCCTTCCCCGACGACGCGTGGACGAGGACCGGCACGGCGAGCGGGAAGACGGTGAGCGTGCGCGCGCTCGCCTACATCACGGCCGGCCACGCACAGCATCACCTGAAGATCCTGCGCGAGCGGTACCTGGGACTCTGAACGCTCTTCTCGCGTGCCCATCACTTCAGGCATCACGCTGCGAGCCGCGACGATCGATGACGTCCCGCTGATCCTGCGCTGCATCCGCGGGCTCGCCGGGTACGAGCGGCTGGCGCACGAGTGCGTGGCGACGGAGGACTTGCTCCGTTCGTCGCTGTTCGGCGAGTCGCCCGCCGCGCAGGTCGTGCTCGCGATGAACGGAGACGAGCCGGCCGGGTTCGCGCTCTGGTTCCGCAGCTACTCCACCTTCCTGGCGCGGCCGGGGATCTACCTCGAGGACCTGTTCGTGTTTCCCGAGCATCGCGGACGCGGCATCGGACGGCGACTGCTCCAGCACCTGGCGCAGCTCGCCGTGTCCCGCGGCTATGGCCGGCTGGAATGGGCGGTGCTCGACTGGAACGAGGACGCGATTCGCTTCTACGAGTCTCTTGGCGCCGTGCCGATGAGCGACTGGACCACCTACCGCGTGACGGACGAGGCACTCGTCACGCTGGGCGGGGCTCCGCAATGAGCCCGGCACGCAGGGCCGCGACGAGGACCTCCACGCCGAAGGGCACGAAGGTGGCGCGCACGAAGCGGGAGGCAGCGCCGACGGCCGGCGAGTTCACCGGATTCCGTCCGGCAGCGCGCACCTTCCTGCGCGCGCTCCGCCGGAACAACGACCGCGAGTGGTTCCTCGCCAACCGCGAGCGGTACGAGGCCGAGGTGCGTGCACCCATGATCGCGCTGGTGGAGGAGCTCGACGTGCGCCTCGCCGACCTCGCGCCGGAGATCGTCGGCAATCCGAAGCGCTCGATGTTCCGCATCCATCGCGACGTCCGCTTCTCCAACGACAAGTCGCCATACAAGACGAACGTGGCGTGCTGGTTCTACCACATGGACGCCGGCCGCGGGGTGGGGGGCGAGGCGGCGCATGGCGGAGCTGGATTCTACTTCGACATCGATCCCGACGCCGCGTGGGTGGGCGGCGGCATCTGGATGCCGCCGCGCCCGACGCTGGCGCGCCTGCGCGAGCGCATCGACGAGGAGCACGAGTCGCTGGCCGGGGTTCTCGGCGCGCCGTCGCTCAGGCCGTTCGGCGGCCTGTCGCGCGAGGCGATGCTGAGGCGCATGCCGCGCGGCTACGACGCCGATCATCCGGCGGCGGAGCTGCTGCGGCACCAGTCGTTCACGATGGGCCGCCAGGTCCGCGATGCCGACCTGTACAGCGCGCGACTGCCCGACGTCCTGGCGCGCGAGTTCGAGCGGCTGGTGCCGCTGGTGCGCTGGCTCAACGGCGCGCTCGGGCTGCGCACGCTCGCGCGGCGCTGAGCGACGGTGTCCGGTCAATGCACATGACTTCCCGGGCCGACGCCGAGCCGCTGGTCATTCGCCGCGCGTCGCCGTCCGATGCGCCGGCACTCGCGGCCTTCGCCGCCGAAGCATTCAGCGATACCTTCGCCGCCGACAACACACCGGAGGACATGGCGGCCTACCTCGCCGGTGCATTCGGCGAGGCGCAGCAGGGGGCCGAGCTCGCCGACCCCTCGTGCACCGTGCTCCTCGCCGAGCGCTCGGGCGGTCTGGCGGGGTATGCGATGCTGCACGACGGCGCGCTGCCGAGTGGCAGGGCCAGCGTGGACCTCGCCGAGGCGATGGAGATCGCGCGCCTCTACGCCGGTCGACGCTGGATCGGCGCCGGTGTCGGCGCGGCGCTCATGCAGGCGTGCCTCGACCTGGCGGCCGAGCGGAAGCGGGAGTGGGTCTGGCTCGGTGTGTGGGAGCGCAACGCGCGCGCGATCGCGTTCTACGCGCGCTGGGGATTCACCG
>CAMLIU010000370.1 GCA_946479995.1 uncultured Gemmatimonadota bacterium
AAGAGCCGCTCCGGCTTCGAGGGATGGTTCACCACCTTGTGCACGCACTGCCCGAACTCCGGATACTGGTTCGGGAGGAACACCGCGCGCACGCCGTTGTTGCGCGGCTGCCAGCTGCGGCCGCCGTCGTCCGTGCGGTAGTTCCCCGCCGTGGAGATGGCGATGAGCATCCGCTGGTGATCGGCGGACATCGGAAGGATGGTGTGCAGGCACAGGCCGCCGCCGCCCGGCTGCCAGCGCGGACGATGCTCGTGCTTCAGCAGCCCTTCCACGGGCGACCAGCTCTCGCCACCATCGCGCGACTCGAACAGCGCCGCCGGCTCCACTCCCGCCCAGAGCCGGTCCGGATCGCTCTCCGGTCCCGGACGGATCTGCCAGACCTGGACGAGCGACAGCCCGGCGTCCTCCGGGAAGCGCACGCTCTGCCGCTCCGGTCCCGTCCACGACGCGCCGTAGTCGTCGCTCAGGCGGATCGTGCTTCCCCAGTGGAAGCTGCGCGTCGCGGCCAGGGTGCGACGCCGCCCGCCACGCTCGTCGTACGCCAGTGCGTAGACGGATTCACCGGGAAAATGCGGGCCCGACATCGTCCACTGCTTCCGCTTCTCGTCGGCGGAGAAGATGAAGGCGCCCTTCACGGTGCCGACGAGGAGCAGGACGTCGCCTGCGGTGGGTTGCCTGGCAGTGAGTGGCATGGGGGACGCGCCGGAGAGGGGAGGATCTGGATTCTGCCGCTGGCGGTGGGGAGACGCAAGGTGGCGGCGGGCGGGCTCGGGTGGTATTCAGTCGACATGACGACCGGCGACTCGCTCATCGTGCGGACGTACCTGCTCCGCGGTGCCTTCCTCTGGCTCCTCACACGCCTGCTCATATCGGCGGTCATCGCTGCCGCGCAGGGTGATCCGTTCGCCATCTCCTCGCGGTCCGCGGTGATCATCATCGCCGTGAGCACGGCGGTGGCGTTCGCCCAGACCATCCGCTATCGCGAGCGTGCGTTCCTTGGCAACCTCGGCGTGACGCGCGCATGGCTCGTCGTCTCCTTCGCGCTTCCGGCACTGCTCGGAGAGCTCGCCACCGCATGCCTGGGCAAGGCGCTCGCGTGACGGAGATTCTCTGCGCCGACAGCGTCGGCAAGTCATACCGCGGACGGAAAGTCCTTTCATCAGCCTCGCTCCGCGCCGTTCCGGGTGAGCTTCGTGCGCTCCTCGGCCGCAATGGTGCCGGCAAGTCCACGCTGCTCCGGATCGCTGCGGGCTGGACGCAGCCGGACACCGGACACGTGCGTTGGGAGGGTGAGACACTGTCTCGCGCCTCGCTCCCGGCACTCGCTCGTCGGGGTCTCTTCTTCCTGCCTGACCACGACCTGTTGTCCCACGCCTTCAGCCTGCGTCGTCAACTCGAGATGATGCGCCACCAGTACGACGGCCTGTCGCCAGACGAGGCGGCGCGTCGCGCCGGTATCGAAGCGCATCTCGACAAGCGACCCGGCGCGCTCTCGGGAGGCGAGCTTCGCCGCGCCGAGCTCGCAGCGGTGCTCGTACGTCGACCGCGTTGTCTCCTGGCGGACGAACCCTATCGTGGCATCGCGCCGAAGGACACGGAGGTGTTGACAACCGCGCTCCGCGACCTCTCCCGCGCGGGTGTGGCCGTCGTGGTGACCGGCCACGAAGTCCCCACCCTCCTCGCCGCAGCGGATCACGTGACCTGGTGCGTCAGCGGCACGACCTACGAGCTCGGCTCACCGGAGCGGGCGTCGGCGGACGAGCGGTTCCGGCGGGAATACCTGGGAGCGGGCTTCGCACGTCGGTAACGCCGCGAGCTGGCAGGCCGTTGCGACCGAGGCCGACCCGAATCCCGCGCACGCCGGCGGCGCGCGACTGACACGGCTCGACTCGCGGTCGTCGTGGAAGCATGGAGAACCGCCGCTTCGAGCTGCTCGAAGTATCCGCCGACCGCCAGGCTCCCCTGCCGCACCGTGTCGGGTCGGCGATTACCGTCGCCGAGTGAATGAGGGGCGCGACCTGGCGAGGGGCGAGCAGCGCAAGATCGGCGCTGGGCATTCACGAGTCGGCGTCGTGTCCGGACGGGCCGACGAATTGGGGGGTTCGCCACGCGTATTTCGCGGTCAGATGCCCGGACCGCCGCGTCAAGTCTGCGCTGCGCTCGGCCGAGTCGGGCAGGTGCCTGGCCGAGTCAATCAGTGCGCCTGGTCAGGTCGGGGTGAGCACCGCCGAGTCGAAGTCGAGCGTGGCCGAGTCGTGGTCGAGCGTGGCCAAGTCGAGGTCGAGCGTGGCCGAGTGGAGGACGAGCACGGCCAACTTCAGTGTGGATGGTGACCAGGCAGGCGGATGGCGCGACCGGGGCGGAGGTGCGCGCGACCGGGGCGGAGGTGCGCGCGACCGGCTCCGCAGCGTGCCTGACCAGAACGCCGGCGGGTGGATGCCGATCGCCGCCGAGTCCGTGCGGGCCGGCGTCGGGCGTTGCCTGATTGATGATGGCCAGCGCCGAGTCCGGGCGAGACGATACTGGGCGCGTGTGGCGCGTGATCAGCTGCAGGAAAGTTGAGTTCAGGTCGGCGGCAAGTGCTTTCGGCCAGGACGTGCAGGAAATCTGGTGCGTGATGCGCGTGCGTGAACGAGATGAAAGTTCACCGAAAGACTGCGCTCCCCGGGATCGCGCGTCGCTCGCGACGCACGGCTCGTCCGGCGGCAGCGGATCGCTGGTCGCCCGCGCCCCGTACCGACCCGTCGGCTGTTACGGCACGAGCATCAGGCTGGCTCCCTGCAGGAATACCTGGCGCCGAAGCTGACGCCTTCCCGAGCGCGCCCGGAATGTCGTGCCCGCAGGTCGGCGACGGCATGCGTGCGTCCACCGTTGCGCGGCTCCGTGAGCCAGAGTACTTCCCATGGCCCACGCGCGACCGCCACCCATCGACCAGCGCATGCCCCACGAGACAGCACTGATCGCCACGATCGCCGCCGGCCTGAGCCTGGCCTTCCTCT
>CAMLIU010000371.1 GCA_946479995.1 uncultured Gemmatimonadota bacterium
GTGCTCGTCGTTGCGACGCTGTGGGCGCTCGGCGGTTTCACGCCGTTCTTCCACCTCGTCTACGTGCTCGTGCCGGGGACGAAGTTCTTCCGGGCGCCGAGCACCATGCTCTACGTCGTCTCATTCTGTACCGCGGTGCTCGCGGCCATGGGGACGGAGCGGGCGCTGCGCGAGGGAGTGCGAACGCGATATCTCATCGCATGGCTCGCGGCCGCGACCGTGCTCTGCCTCCTCGCCATTTCCGGGGCCCTCACGAGCCTGGCGACGACGTTCGCCGATCCGCAGGCTGTCCCGTTCGTTGCCGAGAACGAGCCGGCGCAGGTGGCCGGCGCGCTGCGGTCGCTGCTCGCCGTGGCGGCGGTCGCGGGACTCCTCGTCGGGCTCACCCGTCAGCGTCTCCGTGCACGCACGGTCGCGTGGGCACTGCTCGCCGTGGTCGCGCTCGATCTGTGGTCCGTCGAGCGCCACTACTGGCGCTTCTCCCCGCGTGCGTCGGAGCTTTACGCGAGCGACCCGGTGCTGGACTATCTCGCGCACGCGCCAGAGGTGGGGCGCGTCCTCCCCCTCGCCATCCAGCCGCTCACTGCGCAGCATCGCGATCCATATCTTGGCGGCGGCGACGGACGCGCGACCGGGCTCATGGTCCATGGTATCCGGAGCGTCGTCGGCTACCACGGGAACGAGCTCGGTCGCTACGACATCCTCACTGGGTGGGACTCGACGACCTACGGCACGCGGATCCTCAATCCGAACGTCTGGCAGCTGCTCAACGTCCGCTACGTCTACACGAACGCACAGCTGTCCCCGAGCCAGGGCATGCGCCTCCTCGCCGGCCCCGCAGTCAACGTGGCGGGCGACACGACCTGGCTCTATCGCGCGCCGACCGACAATCCGCCGGCGTGGGTCACGTCGCTCGCCGTGAAGGCGCCCGACGAGAGCGCGCTGCCGACGCTGCTCGACTCGCGGTTCGACGTGTCGCGGATCGCGCTGTTCGACACGGCGACGGCGGTGCCGACGCAGCCGGTGCCGAGCAGGATGCCGGATCCGACCGGCGTCGCCGTTCGCGTGACGCGGTGGGAGCCGGGGCGCATCAGCCTCGTGCTCGATCGGCCGGCACCGCCGAGCGCGACGCTCGTCGTGTCCGAGAACTACTACCCGGGATGGCAGGCCACCGTCGACGGGAGGCCGGCACCTGTGGGCCGCGCGGACTTCGTGCTGATGGGCGTGGGCCTGCCTGCGGGAGCACGGACGATCGAGCTCGCCTTCTCGAGCGACCGGTACGAGCAGGGAAAGTCGGTCACGCTCGCGGCGCTCGTTGTCGCCTTGATCGCCCTCGGCGTCGGGGCTGGCGCTCAGCGACGCCAGCGCGCCGTCGAGTGACGAGCGAGGAACGGTCGCGCGAACTCTCACTCATGGCAGGGGCGATGCAACAGCGGATCGGGCTCGTGGCGCTGGTGGTGCGGGACTACGACGAAGCGATCGCGTGGTATACGCAGAAGTTGCGGTTCAGGATCGTGGAGGACACGTACCAGCCGGCACAGGACAAGCGCTGGGTGGTGGTTGCGCCCCCCGGTGACGGAGGGACGTCGCTGCTGCTCGCACGTGCGTCCACGCCCGAGCAACTGAAGACGGTGGGGAATCAGACCGGCGGGCGGGTGTTCCTGTTCCTGCAGACGGATGATTTCTGGCGGGACTACGAGGCGATGACGGCGGCGGGGGTGAAGTTCGTCCGAGCGCCGTCGGTCGAGGAATACGGAACGGTGGCGGTGTTCGAGGATCTGTATGGGACGAAGTGGGACCTGGTGGGGCGGAACCGGGAACCGGGAGCGAACCGGGAGCGGTGAACGGGGAGCGGCGTTGCGCACCTTCCGGCGCTCCGCGAAGCGCTGCGCCTCCGGCACTACAGCCCGCGGACCGAGGAAGCGTACGTCGCCTGGGTGCGCCGATTCGTGCGCGCCAACGACCTTCGGCATCCGCGGGACCTCGGCCCGGTGGAGGTCCGGCACTTCCTGAGCGAGCTCGCGACCCAGCGGCGGGTGAGTGCCTCGACGCAGAACCAGGCGCTGGCCGCCCTTCTCTTTCTCTACCGCGCGGTACTGGAGCAGCCGCTCGGTGGCCTCGAGGAGGTGGTGCGAGCGAAGCGTCCCCACCGCCTGCCGGTGGTGCTGACTCGGGATGAGGTTCGACGGGTGCTCGACCACATGATCGGGGTGCCGCGGCTCATGGCCCTCCTGCTCTACGGCGCCGGGCTCCGGCTTCGCGAGTGCAGCGCGCTTCGCGTGAAGGACGTGGACTTCGAGGCGCATCAGCTGGTGGTCCGCGGCGGGAAGGGGGCGAAGGACCGCGTGACGCCGCTCCCGCGCAGCGTGACTGCAGAGTTGACGACGCACCTGGCGCGGGTGCGCGCGCTGCACGCCAGCGATCTCGCCTCGGGCGCGGGACACGTCGTGCTGCCCGATGCGCTCGAGCGGAAGTATCCGGGCGCTGCAACGGACTGGGGCTGGCAGTGGGTGTTCCCGGCCACGCGGCAGTACATCGAGCGTGACACCGGGGTACGGCGCCGGCATCACCTCCACGAATCGGTGCTGCAGCAGGCGGTCCGGCGCGCCACGCTGGCGGCGGGCATCGCGAAGCGCGTGAGCTGCCACACCTTCCGGCACTCGTTCGCCACGCACCTGCTGGAGGACGGCTACGATTTGCGCACGATCCAGGAGCTCCTGGGACATCGGAACGTGGCGACGACGATGATCTACACGCACGTCCTGAACCGGGGCGGGCGTGGCGTTCGGAGCCCGGCGGACCAGCTGTGAGGCCGTGACCGGGCTGTTCCGCGTCGTCTCAATCTGGCGGCGCCCGCGCTAGTGTTCCATTATGCGTTTAGGCGATGATACGGCGCGTATCAAGCTGTTTAGGCAGGTCTGTCTAATACGAGTTAGGCCGCCATCACGTTCAGAAGAACTGATGGTGTTGATGGAGTCCTCAACAC
>CAMLIU010000372.1 GCA_946479995.1 uncultured Gemmatimonadota bacterium
TGGCGATGGCGCGGTCCTTCTCGCGCAGCAGGCGGTCCACCCACGCGCGGAGCGTGAGGGCGTAGTGCTCGCGCAGGCTCTCGGCGTCGCGCGTCTCGAAGCCTTCCGCTTCCGCCGCGGCGATGACGGCGTGCAGCGGACCGAGCTTGCCGTCGGGGAAGACGTACTGCTCGATGAAGGCGTTGCGCTTCCAGAGGCGGCTCTCCAGCCACGCGAAGCGCGAGGGGCGATGCGCGGCGTCCACGCTCACGATGCCGTGGTTGAGGAGCAGGCCGCCGGGCACGAGCGCGCGATGGAGCGAGGCGAAGTACGTCGGCAGGTTCTCCACCCCCACGTGCTCCACCATTCCCACGCTGGAGATCTTGTCGAACTGCAGGTCGCCGAGAGCGCGGTAGTCGCGAATCTCCACGCGGCAGCGATCCGAGAGCCCGGCGGCGGCGATGCGCTCGCGGGCGAGAGTGGCCTGCGCGTCGCTCAGCGTGATGCCGAGCGCATTCACGCCATAATGCTCGGCGGCGTGCATGATGAGCGCGCCCCATCCGCAGCCGACGTCGAGCAGCCGCTCGCCGGGATGGAGCCGGAGCTTGCGGCAGACGAGGTCCAGCTTGGCGCGCTGGGCGTCGTCAAGGGAGAAGTCGGGGCGATGGAAGTAGGCGCACGAGTACACCATGCGCCGGTCGAGCCAGAGCTGGTAGAAATCGTTGCCGACGTCGTAGTGGTAGCGGATGGCGGCGCGGTCACGCTCGGCCTCGTGGGGCTTGCCCACCGGTTCCACGTAATGTTCGGCACGCGCCTCCTGAACGGGGGGTGCCTCTTCGCCGCGCGGCAGCGCCAGGAGGTGGCGCATCAGCGCGGTGAGGGTGCGCGGCGAGTGCAGCCGCATGGCGATCTCGTCGGCGAGCTCGGTCGCCGACTCGAAGTCGCCTTCGATGTCCACGTCGCCGGAGAGGTACGACTCGACGATGGAGAGCTCGCTCGGCGGGAGGAGCATGCGCCGCAGGGCGCCGCGCCGGTTGAGGCAGAGGATGAAGCGCGAATCGTCACGGCCGTGCTCGACGCTGCCCTCCCAGTAGCGGACGTGCATCGGCCGTCCGGGTGCCGGCCCGAAGAGCAGCTCGATCACCGCGCGGGCGTGCTGCAGCGCGGTGTCGGAGCCATGCTGCAGGGGTGGCTGGTCGGCGGACGGGGTGGGCACTGCGTGGCGCGATCCGGTCGCGCCGCGCGACGCAGTGCCCGGGAAGGCGGACGTCGTGGCGTTCGGCTGTTCCATAGGTGTGCCTCGGCGCACCGAGGTGGGATCGGCGCAATGGTTGATACGACGACATGGGCGGGCGCAGCCGTCGGCGCGGCCGCCCTCGTCAAGGAGTCGCACCACCCGGTGATGCGTAGCGCGTGCCAGCGTGTCGGGCAATGCGGAGCCGAGGTTCCAGCTTTAACCTGACAGAGGGGTGGCTCGGCGCGGGTGATATTGGCAACGTCCGCCACGTTCCCGGGTATCCAGGGAAGCCCTCATGTCGCCACGGTTCCGTTCCTTCCTGCTCGCGATGGCCATGCTTGCCGGCGGCGCTGCCGCCGGCGGAGCGCAGTCGCATGCCCTCCCCTTCGCGGTTGGGGAGAAGCTGGAGTACACGGCGCGGGCGCCGCACGGGCTGAAGGGGAAGGCGACGATGTGGATCGAGGGGCCGGCGCCGGTGCGCGGGGTGCAGACGATGGTGCTGCGCTTCGATTTCGCGACCAAGGTGGGGTTCGTCACCATCAGCGACCGAACGACC
Organism: uncultured Gemmatimonadota bacterium; assembly: GCA_946479995.1. The sequence continues at coordinate 1,773 of CAMLIU010000372.1, forward strand.
TCCTGGCTGGACCCGCTGCGCATGGCCGCGCTGCGCTACGACAAGCGGGAGGTGCGGTTCATGGCGCGCCATACCGAGCACGTGGAGATGGAGCCCGCCAGCCGCGAGTGGACGGAGGCGGACGGCCGCACGGGGCAGAGTCCCACGTCGCAGCCCCTGGACGAGCTCTCCTTCATCTACTGGCTGCGCACGGTGACGCTGGCGCCCGGGGAGACGATGACCCTCGAGCGCCACTTCGACCCCGCTCGCAACCCCACGGTGATCCGGTCCCTCGGCAAGGGGCAGGTGGAGACCCCCCTGGGCACCTTCGCAACGCGCGAGGTGGAGATGCGCGTGCGCGATACCCGGAACTACAAGGGTGAAGGAGTCATCCGATTCTCGTTCAGCGACGATGTCTGTCGCCTTCCGGTGCGGATCCAGAGCACGATCCCGGATGCCGGCACCGTGGTGATGACCCTGTCCAGCGCCACCCCCGCCACGGGCGCGTGCGCCGCAGAGGCGCAGTAGCCTAGCCGCCCTGTCGGGAGAATCCCTCGCCTCCCTGTCCGCCGGCGAGAGGAATCTTTCCACGGAACACCCGACACCCGCGGTCCCCCGGAAAGGCGAGTATACCCGCGTCGAGCGCGATGACCGCGTTCGAAACGCGGGAGAACCCCAATGAGAGACATCGATCGGATTCGTCGCCGGGTCGCGGGAAGGACCTCCCTCTTCGCGCTGTTCGCCGCCGGCCTCGTCGCGTCGACGGGTGCATGGAAGCTCTACACCGAGCAGCTCGCGCTGCAGCCGTCGAGCAAGCTGTGGGTGGAAGGCACCTCCACCATCCGCAGCTTCAGCTGCCAGGCGAGCGACGTAAAGGCCACGGTGGAAGCGAGCGGCTCGAACGCCGTCGCGCGGCTCATGACCGGCGAGAAGGCGGTGGAGTCGGTGAACGTGATCGTGCCGAGCGAGAAGCTGGACTGCGGCAACGGCACGATGAACGAGCACATGCGCAAGGCCATCAAGACCAGCGAAGCGCCGACGATCGCCTTCCACGTGACGAGCTACGACATGGCGAAGGAAGCGAACGGCATCGCGGGCAAGCTCACCGGCACCCTGTCTCTCGGCGGCAAGACGAAGACGATCACCGTCCCGGCGACCGGCGTGATGGAGTCCGGGGCCCTGCACGTGACCGGCTCGTACCCGCTGGCGATGTCCGACTACGACCTCAAGGCGC
>CAMLIU010000373.1 GCA_946479995.1 uncultured Gemmatimonadota bacterium
CGCCCGAGCCGTACAAGGGGAAGGGCGTCAAGTACGCGGGCGAGCAGATTCGCCGCAAGGCCGGCAAGGCGGGAGGCAAGTAACCATGGGCCGTATCGGAATTCCGAAGACCCGCAGCGAGAAGCGGGTGCGCCGTCACCTGCGCGTGCGGAACAAGGTGGCTGGCACCGCCGAGCGTCCGCGCCTGGTGGTGTATCGTTCCCTGAAGCACATCACGGCGCAGCTGGTGGACGACGTCGCGGCGCGCACGCTGGCGACGGTCACGTCGGTCAAGGTTGGCGAAGGGAAGAAGGCGGAGAAGTCGCTCGAGGTCGGCAAGCAGATCGCGGCGATCGCCAAGGAGAAGGGGATCACGAAGGTGGTCTTCGACCGTGGCGGGTATCAGTATCACGGCCGCGTGAAGGCGGTGGCCGACGGAGCCCGCGAAGGCGGGCTGGAGTTCTAACATGGCAGAGCAGAGCACGAATTCGGGCGGCGCCCCCACGGGCGGCCAGGGCGGTGGGTTCCGGAGCGGCGGCGGCGGTGGTCGCAGCGGCGGCGGTGGTCGCGGCGGACCGGGTGGCGGTCGCGGACGCGGCGGTCCCGGTGGCGGTCGTGGACGCGGCGGGCCGGGTGGCCCGGGTGGCCGCGGCGGCCCGGGTGGCGAGCGCGGTGGGCGTGGCGATGGCCGCGGCCGCGGTGGCGACCAGCGGAACGCCGAGCGCGAGGGGAGCGACCTGATCGAGAACGTGGTCGCGATCAACCGCGTCGCGAAGGTGGTGAAGGGTGGTCGTCGCTTCAGCTTCAACGCGCTCGTCGCCGTCGGTGACGGGCAGGGGAAGGTGGGCTTCGCGTCGGGGAAGGCGAACGAGGTATCGGAAGCGGTGCGCAAGGCCGTCGAGGCGGCGCGGCGCAACCTGGTGCAGGTGCCGCTCACCGGCTCGACGATCCCGCACGAGGTGGTCGGCCATCACGGCGCAGGCCGGGTGTGGATGAAGCCGGCGGCGCCGGGTGCCGGCGTGATCGCCGGTGGCGCGGTGCGCGCGGTGATGGAGTGCGCGGGCATCAGCGACATCCTGACGAAGAGCCTCGGCTCGACGAACCCGCACAACATGGTGCGGGCGGCGATGGACGGACTGACGCAGCTGACGACGGTGGATCAGGTGGCGCGCGAGCGCGGCGTGGAGCCGGGCAAGCTGGGCTACCGGTCGCGCGCCAAGGTCAAGGAGGCGGTGTAACATGGCACGCACCTTCGTGTGGCACCCGAGCAAGGGGCCGAAGAAGACGAACAAGAACGAGCTGACCACGGGCAAGGTCCGCATCCGGCAGGTCCGGAGCGGGATCGGGCATTCGTGGCGGATGAACGCGACGCTCGAGGCGATCGGCCTCAAGCACCACCAGGACGAGGTGATCAAGCAGGATTCCCCGTCGCTGCGTGGCCAACTCAAGCAGGTGCGCCACCTCATCGAGGTGGAGCCCGTCGAGGAGTAAGACAGTGGCGACGGAAAAGATCGGGCTCCACAACCTCTCGCCGGCGCCGGCGAGCAACCGGGATCGCAAGCGGCTTGGCCGCGGTCCCGGCTCCGGCACGGGCAAGACGTCGGGCAAGGGGCACAAGGGCATCAAGGCACGCGCCGGCCATCACGGGCCCGGCGGCGGCAAGCCGCAGTTCGAGGGTGGGCAGATGCCGCTGACGCGGCGCCTGCCGAAGCGGGGCTTCACCAACCCGTTCCGCCAGGAGGCGAACGTCGTCCGCCTCGACCAGCTCGCGCAGGTCGAGGGTGAGGTGACGGCGGACGCGCTGCGCGCGGCGGGCCTCGTGAAGCGGAACGGCCCGGTGAAGGTGCTGGCCAACGGGGAGATCACGAAGGCGGTGACGGTGCGCGGGCTCAAGGTAAGCGCATCGGCTCGCAACGCGATCGTCGCGGCGGGCGGCACGGTCGAGGAGTAACGCAGCACCCTCCAGGGAGTCCCCATGGCCCAGACCAATGCCGCCGCCCAGGCGGTCTCGAACGTCTTCAAGACACCGGAGCTGAAGGACAAGATCCTCTTCACGCTCCTGTGCCTGTTCATCTACCGCGTCGGCGCGCACGTCACGGCGCCAGGCGTGGACGTCGTCGCGCTGACCGACTTCTTCCGGAACCAGTCGCAGGGCGGGGGCGGGCTGCTCGGCCTGTACGACCTGTTCACCGGCGGCCAGCTGTCGCGGGCGACGGTGTTCGCGCTGGGCATCATGCCGTACATCTCGGCGAGCATCTTCGTCCAGATCGCCGGCGCGGTGATGCCGCAGGTCGAGAAGATGCAGAAGGACGAGGAAGGGCGGAAGAAGATCAACCAGTGGACGCGCTACGGCACCATCGTGCTGGCGGCGGTCCAGGGATGGGGCTTCGCCCTGTTCACGGAGTCGCTCCAGGGCGCCATCGCGCACCCCGGGTTCGCCTTCCGTCTCGAGACGACCTTCTTCCTCACCACCGGCGCGATGTTCGTGATGTGGCTCGGTGAGATGATCACCGAGCGAGGGCTGGGGAACGGCGCGAGCCTCCTCATCTTCTTCTCGATCGTGGAGCGCATCTGGCCGGGCATCATGTCCACCTTCCGCTTCGTCAGCACGGGAGCGATCGGCAGCTTCTCGCTGGTCGTGCTCATCGCCCTGATGGTGGCGATCGTGGCGGCGATCGTGGCGATCACGATGGCGGCGCGGCGCATCCTCATCCAGATCCCGCAGCGCACGATGGCGCGGGGCCGGATGCGCGAGGCGGCGCGGAGCTTCATCCCGCTGCGCATCAACACCGCCGGCGTGATGCCGATCGTCTTCGCGCAGTCCATCATCGTCGTGCCGGGCGCGTTCGCGCAGTTCTCGCACAACGCCACGGCGCAGCGGATGGCCGAGCTGTTCAACCCGGGAACGGTGTGGTACCTGGTCGCCTCGGCGATCCTCATCCTGTTCTTCACCTACTTCTACACGTCGATCATCTTCAACCCGATCGACCTGGCGGAGA
>CAMLIU010000374.1 GCA_946479995.1 uncultured Gemmatimonadota bacterium
AGCAGGTCGCCGGGACGCAGGTTGCAGCCGTTGCTGGCGTGGTGCGCCACGAGCTGCGCCACCGTCCAGTACATGGACGTGAAGCTTCCCCGGCTCACGCGCACGGCGGGCAGGTCGGCCTCGCGCATGCGGCGCGTGCGAAGGAGCACGTCGAGGGTGATGTCGAACCCGCCCTCGCGCTGGTTGCGCGCGTCGCGCAGGTGCGGGAGCGGCTCCGGGTCTTCCGGCGCGCGCGTGAAGGCCGGAAAGCGGAACGGCTCCAGCGCCTCGAGCGTCACGATCCACGGCGAGACGGTGGTCGCGAAGTTCTTGGCCAGGAAGGGACCGAGCGGCTGGTATTCCCACGTCTGGAGGTCGCGCGCCGACCAGTCGTTCACGAGGCACAGGCCGGCCACGTGCGACTCCGCCTTTGCGATCGGGATCGGCTCGCCCAGCACGTTGCCGACACCGATGTACGCGCCAACCTCCATCTCGTAATCCAGCCGCCGGCTCGGGCCGAAGGCCGGGACCGCGGCCTCGCCGTCACGGGTCTGGCCGGCGGGGCGCGTCACCGGCGTGCCGCTCGGCACGATGGACGATGCCCGTCCGTGGTAGCCGATGGGTACCCACTTGTAGTTGGGCAGCAGCGGGTTGTCGGGGCGGAACATGCTGCCCACGTTCGTCGCGTGATGGATGGACGCGTAGAAGTCGCTGTAATCGCCCACGTGCGCGGGAAGCAGCACCGTCACGTCAGCCATGGGCACGAGGAGGTTGTTGCTCCGTTCCCCGGCCCGCTTCCCTTCCTTTGTGTCGGCGCGCAGCAGCACGCTGAGCGTGCCGCGCAGGCGCGACATGGCATCGCGTCCCGCCTCGAGCAGCGGATTCAGCGCGCCGGCCTGCACGCAGGCCTCCACCAGCTCGGCGTTCTCGCTGTTCAGCAGCCCGGCTTCGCGCAGCGCCACCAGGTCGAGCACCCGGTCGCCGATCGCCACGCACGGGCGGGTGTCGCGGCCCGGCGCCCTGACCATGCCGAGCGGAAGGTTCTGGATCGGGAAGTCGGTCGCCGCGTCGTTCGCCGACTCCACCCACGACACGAGGTCGGCGCGATGGGTCTCGTTCAGGCGCGTCGTCACAGGAGCCCCAGCCGGCGCAGGTCGTCCACGGGCTCGCGGAAGGAGCACGAACCGAAGGAGAGGGCGAATTCGCGGCGCGACGCGCTCACCTTCGCAAGGTCCAGGGCGTGATCTCGCCACCGCAACGCGTCGTCGTTGAACGAGAACGCCTTCGCGTCCCGTTCCTCGAGCACCTGCATCACCGTAGCCTCGTCGGCGCCGGCGCGCGCCAGTGCCGCCGCGGTGAACAACCCGAGAAAGCCGAACATCGTTGCCGCCACGGCATCGCTCTCGTACGTGAGCGGCTGCTCGCCGCGCAACGGATGGTGCAGCCCCGCCGTGGCCTTGAACGGGACGCCCAGCTCCGCACAGGCCACGATGAAGCGCGCCAGGGCGGCCGGAGCGGGAAACGCATCGGGCGTCACTCCGCCCGTGCGCACCTTGGCCCGCGCGCCGTGTCGCCCGATGGCCTGCAGCAGCATCCGCGGGTCCTCCTCGATGGCGATCTCCACGTAGTGCTCCAGCGCATCGCGACGCTGTGCGAGTGCGAACTCGATCGCCTCCGCTGTCGCCGCACGGAGCTCCACCGACCCGACGACGAGCCTGCCGGCGTGCCGGTCGTTGAAGGCCCGAATCGCCTGGAAGTCTCCCGCCGGATCGGCGCCGACGAGCGCGCTGATCGGCCATGCCGCTTCGTCGAGCCCGATCGCCGCCCCGGCTGCCGCCGCCAGCTCGTCGAGGCGCGTGACCGGCACCACGAATCGCCCGAGCATCCATGCATTTGCCGAGCGGCGTTGCCGCGCGTACTCCGCCACGGCATCGGGCATGGACAGCGCCGCGGGGGGGAACAGCCCGGCGTAGTCCACCACGCCCTCGAGGAGCGCGTGAACCGCGGGAGTGACGGGGGCGACGTGGGTGCTCACGAACTGGCGTTCGGCGCGAGAATGGTGCCGCGGCAGTTCTTCGAGCCGCAGCGGCAGGCGTAGAACTTCTCGTCCTCCTCCGTGTGGTCCTCGGTGCGCTCGTACTGGTAGTCGTAGAGGAGCTCCTCACCGGCCTTGATGTTCTTCCGCGCCTCGATGAAGATGCGCTTCCGGTCGGTGATCGCCTCGCAGTTGCCGTCGCAGGAGTGATTGAGGAAGCGCGCGTCGTTCCCGTTCACGGCCGCGTCGATGCAGGTCTTGTCGTCGACCGTGAACAGGAAGGTGTGATGACGCCCCATCTTGTCGTCGTCGTACCGCTTGTCCGCCGTGCGCCACGAGATGCGCTGGCCGAGGTACTCGATGAGGCGTGTTCCCTTGCGGATGTCGCGGAGGGCAAACGCGCCCTTCCCCTGGATCTTCGAGTCCCGCACCTCGAGGTACGGGTTCGGCTCTTCCTTCCACGGATAGCGGGCATGGATCCCCCGCTTCGCCGTGGAGCGGCCGGAGGCGGCGCCTGTCCGGGAACGCGACTTCGCGCGGGTCTTCGTGCTCGCCTTCGTGCGCTTGTCCTTGCGGGCCCCCGTACGGGTGCTGCGCTGCGTCTTCTTCTGCGGCATGAGATCGGTGAAAGGCTAGGTCCACGAGCGACTGTCGCGCAGTCGCTCGCGCAATGCGTCATCGTCGAGCGCATCGAACTCGGCGCTCGCATCGAACATGGTCTCGGCAGACAGGATGCTCGTCCGCGCATCGCCCCCCGAGGCCGGGGTGAACAGCAGCACGAGCGTTCCCCACGACTCCTTTCCCAGCGTCACCTCCCACGCCCGGCCGGTGTCGTCCAGGAAGGAGCGCATGGCCGACGGTGTCAGGCGAGTTCCGGCCGCGTACGGCAGTACGCGTCGGCCGCATGGCGCAGGGCCAGCATCGCCGACGCGAGCAGCTCGTATTCCATCTGCATGGA
>CAMLIU010000375.1 GCA_946479995.1 uncultured Gemmatimonadota bacterium
ACGCGCCTCGCCGACCTGCTCGGCAACGCCAAGCTCCAGGTGCCCATCAACAAGGAAGTCGCCACGCTCGTCACGCGCGACCTCTGGGTGCCCTACCAGCTCCTCGGCGTGGCCGCGGCGCACAACGACTCCCTCAACGACCCGAAGGCGATCGACGCCGCCGCCGCGGCGATGATCGAGAACGCGAAGCTCGGGCGCTTCATGGAATCGGTCGCCGCCAAGCTGCCAGTGGACTCCGCCGCCTCCGAAGCCGGCTACCTCGCCGGCAAGGGTGATCTCTTTGCGGCGCGCCACATCCTGTTCCTCGTGCCGCAAGGTGCGCCCGCCGCCGTGAAGGACTCCATCCGCAAGAAGGCGGAGAGCGTCCGGGCCCAGGTGACCCCGGCCAACTTCGCCGAGATGGCGAAGAAGTACAGCCAGGACAACACCGCCGCCCGCGGCGGTGACCTCGGCGTCTTCCCGCGCGGCATGATGGTCAAGCCCTTCGCCGACGCCGTCGCTGCGCTCAAGCCAGGCGAGATCTCGCCGGTGATCGAGACGCAGTTCGGCTATCACATCATCCAGCGCAGCACCTGGGACCAGGCCAAGGGCCAGTACGCCCAGCAGGTGGCCGGTCGCAGCCGCCAGGTCGCCGAGAGCACCTACATCGCCGCTGCGCAGGCCGCGGCGAAGGTCCAGCTCAAGGACGACGCCGCCGCGACGATGAAGGAAGTCGCCAAGGACCCCATCGACCACCGCAAGGACGGGACGGTCCTCGCCAACTGGTCGGGTGGCAAGCTCACCGCCGGCCGGCTCGCCATGGTGCTGCTCGCCTCGCCGCAGAACGGCCGGCTGATGCAGCAGATCCAGACCGCGCCCGATTCCCTCGTCCGCCAGTACGTCACCAACATGGCCGAGCGCGAGCTGCTCCTGCAGCGTGCCGACAGCGCCAAGGTCACGCTGACCCCCGAGGAAGTGGCCAACCTCCATCGCGACTTCGCGCAGGTCGTGTCGATGAGCTGGCAGCAGATGGGGATCGACCCGAAGTCGCTTGCCGACAGCGCAAAGTCCACTGCCGAGCGTGAGCGTCTCGCCGCTGCCCGCGTCGAGGCCTTCCTCGACAAGATCATGGCTGGCCAGGCGCAGCCCATTCCGGTGCCGGCGCCGCTGCAGATCGTGCTGATGGACAAGTACGACGCGTCGGTGAACCCCGCCGGCATCGATCGCGCCGTGGAAGCGGCCACGAAGATCCGGGCCTCGGCCGATTCGGCCAAGGCGGCGCAGCAGCCGAAGTCGGCCGTACCGCTCCCCGGCGCCCCCTCCGCCGGCGCGCCGTCGGCAGGTGCTCCCACGACCGGTGCCCCGGTCGCCACTCCGGCGGCCCCCGCACCCAAGCCGTAACCCATGCGGGCGGGGAAACCCGCCCGCTTTCATGCGGCCCGGACCTTCATGGCCGGGCCGCGGGTATTTTGACCATATGCGTCTTTCACAGCTCCTCTCGGCCGCGGCTCTCGTCGCCGCCCTCCCGCTCGCCGCATCGGCGCAGGTGCCGGCGCCCGCCAACTCACCGACCACGCCCGTCACGGTCATCCCTCTCGACCGCGTCGTCGCCGTGGTGGGTGACGTGCCCATCACGCAGTCCGACGTGCAGGAACGCGTGATCGCCAAGCGGCAGGAAGGCACGCAGCTTCCCACCGACTCGGCCGGCTTCCATGCCTTCCTCGCCGGCGTCGTCAACGAGCTCGTCGAGGAGGAGCTGCTCCTCCAGAAGGCCAAGGACCTCAAGGTCGAGGTCCCCGACGCCGACGTGAACAATACGGTGGACAAGCAGCTCAAGGACATCCGGAGCCGCTTCGCGAGCGACGCCGAGTATCGCGCCGAGCTGCAGAAGGCCGGCCTCGGCACGCCGGAAGAGTTCCGCCGCTACCGCGCCGACCAGGTGCGCCGCAGTGAGCTCATCTCGCGCACCGTGAAGCAGCTCCGCGAAGAGGGGAAGATCATCTCGGCGAACGTCACCGATGCGGAGGTGCAGGAGGCGTACGAGCGCAACAAGTCAGCGCTCCCCAAGCGCGAGGCCAGCGTGGCGTGGCGCCAGATCATCATCGCGCCCAAGCCCACGCCGGCAGCCAAGGCCGCGGCGAAGGCGAAGGCCGACTCGCTCCTCGCCGAGATCAAGGCCGGTGGCGACTTCGAGCTGATCGCCAAGCGCGAGTCGGACGATCCGGGGAGCAAGGCGAACGGCGGTGATCTCGGCTGGAACCGTCGTGGTCGGATGGTCCCCGAATTCGATCGCTGGATGTTTGCCCTCGCGCCGTGCCAGCTCAGCCCCGTGATCGAGACGGCCTTCGGCTATCACATCATCCGCGTGGATCGCGTGCAGCCGGGTGAGGTGAAGGCGCGCCACATCCTCATCGCACCGAAGATCGACTCCGCCGACGTGACGCGGGCGCACCTCGAGGCGGACAGCGTCGCCGCCGCCTGGCGTGCCGGCGCTCCGTTCGACTCGCTCGCCAAGAAGCACCACGACTTCGCGAGCGGCGAGGAGACCACGCTGCTCACGCCGTTCCCGCGCGCCCAGTTGCCGACGGCTTATCAGCAGGCATTCGCCGGCAAGCAGCCGAAGGACATCGTCACCTTCGAGATTCCGGGCAACGCCACCGTGCCGGCAAAGGTCGTCGTCGCCGAGATCGAGAAGGTCGAGGAAGGGGGCGACATGACCCTCGCCGAGGTGAAGGAGCGGTTCCGCTCGCGGCTCGCCGAGGAGGGTGGCATCAAGCGCCTCATGGACACGCTGCGCAAGCAGACGTACGTGCACGTGAACGAGGACGCCCTGCTCCTGAGCCCCGCCGCCGAGGCGGCTCCGTCCTCCCCGTCCGCGCCCTGACGCTGCCGTGACGGCTGGCGCGCGCCCGCGGCTCGCCGTCACCCTCGGCGATCCGCGCGGCATCGGACCGGAGATCGTCGAGAAGGC
>CAMLIU010000376.1 GCA_946479995.1 uncultured Gemmatimonadota bacterium
GGCGACGCCTCGGTCGCGTTCATCGACATGGATGCCTACTACCTCGACCATGCCCACCTCCCGATCGAGGACCGGCGCAGGGTCAACTGGGACCACCCCAACGCCTTCGACTGGGAACTGCTCGTGAACCAGCTCGGGTGCCTCTCGCAGGGATTCGCGATCGACAAGCCGGTCTACGACTTCGTCAGCCATGCGAGGAGCGACGAGACGGTACGCATTCCGCCCGCCGACGTCGTCGTCATCGACGGCATCCTGCTGTTCGTGGACGCGCGCGTGCGCGACCTCTGCGACGTGAAGGTCTTCGTCGACGCCGACGCCGACATCCGGCTCATCCGTCGCATCCGACGTGACATGGCCAAGCGGGGGAGGCCGCTCGGCGAGATCCTCGACCAGTACCTGTCCACCGTGCAGCCGATGCACCTCGAGTTCGTCGAGCCGAGCAAGCGGTACGCCGACGTCATCGTGCCACGCGGCGGACACAATCCCGTGGCGATCGAGATGATCGTGGCGAAGATCGCGCGGCGATTGCAGTCGGGCACGTGAGCGCACCGCCCGCCGTCACCGAGCAGCGCGTCCTCGTCGTGGACGACGAGGCTGACATCGTCGCACTCGTCGCCTACCACCTCGCGCGGGCGGGGTATCGCGTCTCCACGGCGAGCACGGGACCCGACGCCCTGGAAGCCGCGCGGCGCGAGCAGCCGGCGCTCATCGTGCTCGACCTCATGCTTCCTGGCCTCTCCGGTTACGAGGTCCTCGAGCAGCTTCGCGCCGACGCTTCCACGCGCGCCATCGCCGTGCTCATGCTCACCGCGCGCCGCGAGGAGCAGGACCGCATCAGGGGGCTCTCCCTGGGCGCCGACGACTACCTGACCAAGCCGTTCAGCCCGCAGGAGCTCGTGCTGCGGGTCGGGGCAATCCTGCGCCGCATGCGCTCGGCGCCCGCCGAGACCAGCGCGACGCTCACGCTCGGGCAGCTGGAGATCGACACCGCCGCCCACGTGGTACGGGTGGCTGGCGATCCGGTGGAGCTGACGCCCACCGAGTACAGGCTCCTGCTCCTGCTCGCCGAGCGGAAAGGGCGGGTGCAGGACCGGGCGCACCTGCTGGAGAGCGTCTGGGAGGCAGCGCCTGACATCCAGACGCGCACGGTGGACATGCACGTGCAGCGCCTGCGGGCCAAGCTCGGCGTTGCCGGCGACATGATCGAAACGGTCCGCGGCTTCGGCTACCGGCTCCGCGTGCCGCAGGGACGAGGCGCATGACGCTCGCGCGCCGGCTCCTCCTCGGCGCGCTGGTGGTGGTCCTCCTGCTCGTGGCGGCCATCGTCGTCCTCGCAGGAGGGCGGCTCCGCGAGCGCCTCATCCAGGAGAAGACCGACGAGCTCGCGCGCGACGCGCAGCTCGTGGCGTCGTCGTGGACGCGTAGCGTGGATGCCGACTCGCTCGCCCATCACGCCGGCGAGGCGCTCGGCTACCGCGTCACCATCATCGACAGCACCGGCGTGGTGGTGGGCGACGCGGAGTTCGACCCGGCGGCGCGTCATCGCCTGCAGAACCACTCGACCCGTCCCGAAGTGATGGCAGCCCGCGACTCCGGCCGCGGCTCCGCGCTGCGTCACAGCGTCTCGGCCGGCGACGACGAGCTGTACGTCGCCGTGCGGCATCCGCTCGGCTTCGTGCGCGTCTCGCTCACCATCAGCCGGCTCGATGCCGTGGTCGGTGGCGCGCGGCGCGACGTCCTCACGAGCGGGCTGCTCGTGCTGGTGGGAGTGCTCATCGTGGCCTGGCTCTTCGCGCGATCGGTGTCGCGGCCGATCGTGGAGCTGCGCGACGTGGCTCGTGCCATCGCGGCTGGAGACCTGACGCGCCGGCCCAGCTTGTCCGCGCCCGGTGAGGTGGGCGACCTGGCGACGGCACTGCACCGGATGGCCGAGCAGCTCTCCAGCCGGCTGGCGGCGATGCGGGCCGACGAGCTGCTCATGACGGCAGTGCTGGAGTCGCTCGAGGAGGGCGTGCTCGCGCTGGACGAACGCGGGATGGTCGTGCGCATGAACCATCGCGCGCGCGAACTGCTGGATCTCGAGGCGGCGCTCCCCTTTCCCCGCGAGCTGCTGCCGCGGGAGCATGAGCTGCGCTCGGCGGTGGAGACGGCGCTCGGCGGCGAGGTGTTCCCCGCCACCGAGACGGCCCTGCACGACCGCACCATCGCCGTGGCAGCACGTCCCCTGGCGACGCGCGGCGCGGTGATGACCGTGCTCGACCTGACGCAGCTCCGGCGCCTGGAGACGGTCCGGCGCGACTTCGTGGCCAACGTGAGTCACGAGTTGAAGACGCCGCTCACCGCCGTCCGCGGCTTCGCCGAGACGCTGCTCGACGAGGAGATTCCGGCCGAGCAGCGGCGCGCCTTTGCGCGGACGATACGCGACAACGCCGAGCGGATGCAGCGCATCGTGGACGACCTGCTGGACCTGTCGCGCATCGAAAGCGGGGGATGGCACCCGCATGCGCGAAGCGTGGACATCGCACGGGTGGTGCGCGAGGTCTTCGCCACGGTGCAGGACACGGCGAACCGCCGCGAGCTGCAGCTCATCGCCGACGTTGCGCCGGGTGTCGCCACCGTGCACGCCGACCCAACGGCATTCCGCCAGGTGCTGGGGAACCTGGTGGAGAACGCCGTGCGCTACACCTCGTCGGGGAGTGTCACGGTACGAAGCCGATCAGGAGCGGGTGGAGTATGGATCGACGTGCGCGACACCGGCATCGGCATCGCCGCCGAGCACCTGCCCCGCATCTTCGAGCGCTTCTACCGCGTGGACGCCGGCCGGTCGCGGGAGCTGGGGGGCACCGGTCTCGGGCTGGCGATCGTGCGACACCTGGTGGATGCGCACGGCGGGCGGGTGGAAGCGTCAAGCGTCCCGGGACGAGGCACGACGATCAGTGTGCTCTTCCC
>CAMLIU010000377.1 GCA_946479995.1 uncultured Gemmatimonadota bacterium
TCACGTCCTCGTGCGTCACCGTCTTCACCACGTTCGGCCCGGTGACGAACATGTAGCTCGTGCCGCGCACCATGTACGTGAAGTCGGTGATTGCCGGCGAATACACCGCACCGCCGGCGCAGGGGCCGAGGATGGCGCTGATCTGCGGGACGACACCACTCGCGAGGGTGTTGCGGAGGAAGATGTCGGCGTAGCCGCCAAGGGAGACGACGCCCTCCTGGATGCGCGCGCCGCCCGAGTCGTTGAGCCCGATCACCGGCGCGCCGTTCCGCATCGCCAGGTCCATCACCTTGCAGATCTTCTCGGCGAAGGCCTCGCTGAGCGAGCCGCCGAACACGGTGAAGTCCTGCGAGAAGACGTAGACGAGCCGGCCGTCGATGCGGCCGTAGCCGGTGACGACCCCGTCGCCGTAGATGCGCTGCTCCTCGAGCCCGAAGTCGTGCGAGCGGTGGATGACGAAACGGTCGAGCTCCACGAAGGAGCCGTCGTCGAGCAGGAGGTCAAGACGCTCGCGGGCCGAAAGCTTACCCTTCTCGTGCTGCGCGCGCAGTCGCTTCTCCCCGCCGCCAAGCTCGGCTTCGGCCGATCGGCGCTCGAGGAGCGCCAGCTTCTCTCGCATGGTCATGGATGCAGAAGCTAGCGGCCGTCGCGGGCGCGTTCCAGCGCGCGAGGGGATCAGTCTCGCCCGGCGGCGTTCACGATGAACCGCTGGCGCAGCGTGGCGCGGAGCACTTCCACGTCGGTGCCGGCTCCGCGAAACGCGATGTAGCCGTCGGGACGCACGAGGTAGATGGCTCCCTGCTCCGCCCCGTATCGGGCATGCGCCGCGCCTCCTCGATCCACTTCTCCGATGGCCGGGTGCGCCGGATCCAGGCGGACGATCACGGGACGCAGGAGCGGTCCGTAGCGCGCCTCGAGCTCCTCGCTCATCGTCGCGAACCGCTCGAGGAGCGCCGTGGACCGGCCGGCGAAGAGCAGCAGCGTGTGTCGAGGACCGTGGAACAGCTCGGCGAACCAGCGCGCTGGCGCGAGCTCCACGTCGGGGGCGCGGTCGCCCGCCCGCGGCGCGCGCGCGTCGAGGCGCGATGCGCCGTGCGCCTCCATCGAGACCGGGCTCTCGCGGTAGCGAATGCCGGTCTGCGAGACGAAGCGCGCGACGCGCTTCCGCACGACGGGCAGCTGGAGCGCACGGATGGCGATCGTCGGCAGGAGCTGCCGCACGATGCGGCCGACGCGTCCTCCCCCCACCGCGACGGCGAAGAAGCGATCGGTGACGCGCAGGAGGGTCTCGCCCACCGGGCGACGCTCGGCGTCGTAGCTGTCGAGCAGCGACGAGGGCGCCAGGTCCCGCGCCACGAGGGCGAGCTTCCAGCCGAGATTGTACGCGTCCTGGATGCCCGTATTCATTCCCTGCGCGCCGACGGGGCTGTGAATGTGCGCGGCGTCGCCGGCGATGAAGCAGCGTCCCCGCCGATAGGTGGGCGCCCCCTTTCGGTGCAGCCGGTACCGAGTGAGCCAGTGAGCGGCCAGCAACTCGGTTCCATCGCCATGCGGGAGCTTCGGCAACGCCCCCTGCACCGCGCCGACGAACTCCTCCGGCGAGAGCGTGCGATCATCCATCTCCCCCGTGGCCGGCTGGATGAGGATCGTGCGGAAGTGGTGAGCTCCGGGCAGGGGAAAGGCGAGGAGCACGCCCGTGACACCCGGGCAGATGGCGAGCTGTCCTTCCGGAAGGGGCCACCGTATCTCCACGTCACCGAGCAACCCTTCGTCCGGATAGGTGCTCCCGACGAAGGGGATGCCCGACAGCTCGCGCACGGCGCTGTGGAGGCCATCGCAACCGACCACCCAGTCGGCGGAGAGCTGCTCCTCGCGACCGTCGGCGTGTCGAACGGTCACCTCCGCCGCCGGGCCGCGGTCGGCGAGGGCGACGAGCTCGACGCCGCGCTCCACCGTGATGCCCGTTCGCGCGAGCAGGCGGCAGAGGATCGCCTCCGTGCGATCCTGCGGCAGGGAGACGATGCGGCCGTATCGGCTGTCGATCCAGCGGGGATCGATCCGCAGCGTCCCGCGCTTTCCGGTTGGCGAGAAGAAGCTGATCTCGTCCACGACGAGCGCTTCGTCGAGCACCTCCTGGACGATGCCGAGATCCTCGAACAGCTCGAGGGTGCGCGCCTGCAGGACGACGGCGCGCGAGCGGTCAGGCGGTGGCTGCGTGGCGCGCTCGATGATGCGCGGCCGCAGTCCGTGCCGCGCCAGCACGGCCGCCATCGTGAGGCCCGTGGGACCTGCCCCGACGATCAGGATGTCGACCATGCGATTCTCCGAGGTGCGAATGATTCGTTGTACGCCTCGCCGTGCCGATCGTCATCCCACGAACGAAACGAGCCCGCGCGGAATTCCGCGCGGGCTCGCCTCATTTTCCGTGACGCGACTCACTCCTCGACGTTCAATGCATCGGGCGGGATGTCCAGGATGTCACCCTCGTCGGTGTGGATCTTGGACGGCGTCTCCGGCCGCGGCGGCTGCTCCTCGGGGATGTTCACCACGCTGAGCACGATGCGGCGATGGATCGGATCCACCTCGAGCACGCGCGTGTCGAGGTTCATCCCCTCGTACACGACGTCGGCCGGGCTGTCGACCGGGGCGCCGCCCTGGCCGAGCTGCGAGATGGGCACGAAGCCCTCGATGTCGTTGCCGATGTCCACGACGACGCCCTTGTCCATCAGGCGCACGACCTTGGACCGCATCTCGGTGCCGACCGGGTAGGTCTCGCCGATGCGCAGCCACGGATCCTCCTCCGCCTGCTTGAGGCCGAGGCTGATGCGCTTGTTGTCGGAATCGATGTTCAGGATGACCACGTCCACGGCGTCACCCTTCTTCACCACTTCCGACGGATGCTGCACGCGCTTCGTCCAGCTCATGTCGGAGATGTGGATCA
>CAMLIU010000378.1 GCA_946479995.1 uncultured Gemmatimonadota bacterium
GCTACGCCGCCGGTAGCCAGAGGGTGAAGCAGGAGCCGCGCTGCGGCTCGCTCTCCACCGTGAGGTCGCCGCCCATGAGGCGCGCGAGGCTGCGGCCGATGGTGAGGCCGAGGCCCGAGCCGTCGTGCTCGCGGGTGTGGCCGCCGTCGATCTGCACGAAGGGATCGAAGATGGACGACGTGTGCTCGGCGGCGACGCCGATGCCCGTGTCAGTGACCCGCCAGCGCGTCATCGGCACCGAGTCGTGGTGGCGCACCCCTTCCGGCACCTCCTCCACCCGGTCGCACACCATCTCCACCGTGCCGCCGCGCGGGGTGAACTTGATCGCGTTGTCCAGCAGGAGGGCGAGGATCTGCTTCACCCGCTCCTCGTCGCCGGAGAAGGCGACGCCGTCGTCGTCCAGGCAGGTCGTCGTCAGCTCCACTCCCGCACTCTCCGCCTTCTCGCGCGCCTCGGCGAGGGCCGCATTCGCCGGGCGCGCCGCGGGGACGGTGGAGTGTCCCACGCTCAGTCGTCCCTCTCCCGCTTCGGCCAGGTCGAGCATCTGGTCCACCAGGTCGCGCAGGTGCTTCCCGCTGGCGAGGACGCGGGCGAGCTTGGCGCGCTGTTCGGCCGAGATCGGTTCGGCGCCGTCCACCATGAGCAGCTCGGCGTAGCCGATCACCGCGTTGAGGGGGGTGCGCAGCTCGTGGCTCATGAGCGCGAGGAACTCACTCTTCGCCTCGCTTCCCGCCTCCGCCTGCGCGCGGGCCAGCCGTTCCTGCTCGAGGGCGCGACGGTCGGTGATGTCGCGTAACGAGAGCAGGGTGGCCGGCGCGCCCTTCCACTGGAACTCCACCGTGCGCAGCTCCACCGCCACCGGCTCTCCTGTGGGACGCAGCAGCTCGATCTCGGCGCTTTCTCCCACGAGGACCGGGAAGCCGAGTGGCTGGCCGGCGAGGTCGCGCGCGGTGCGACCGAACAATTGTGCCCCTGCGGGGTTCGCAAAGCGGATGGTGCCCGTGTGGTCCACGACGAGGACGCCGTCGGGCATCTGCTGCACCATGAGCTCGAGCGCATCGTGCGCAATGCGCTCGTGTCGCCGCCGCTCCGGGCCCGTTCGCTGATCGGCGAACGAGCTGTCTGGGGTTGTTCGCATGTCGGGCTTGCTCCTCCCTGACACTGCGGGCATGCAGCATCCGTGGCCGCCAAGGTCAAGGATCGTGCCCCGATTAGCGCAAACCCCCACACGGGAGCGATATTTGCCCGTTGGATCTTCCCGACCGCCCTCCCAGGCCTGCATGAACAACCCAGCGGCGAACACCTACCTGCTGAAGCTCTACGTGACTGGTACGAGCTCCCGCACGGCGCAGGCCATCGAGAACCTTCGTCGCATCTGCGACCAGGAGCTCCAGGGCCGCTACGAGCTGGAGATCGTGGACGTGCTCGAGCACCCGCAGGCCGCGGAAGACGATCGCATCCTCGCCACGCCGACGCTCATCAAGCAGCTGCCGCCGCCGCTGCGGCGCGTGATCGGCGACCTGTCGGACAGGGAAAAAGTCCTGCTCGGCCTCGAGCTGCACCCACTCGATCACCCTGCTCGAGACCACGCCGACCGATGACCACCAACAGTGCCCAGATGCCCGTGCGAAAGATCTCCACGGGCATCCCTACTTTCGACGTCATCGCCAAGGGCGGCCTGCCGGCCAACCGCACCACCCTGGTGTCCGGCACGGCGGGCAGCGGCAAGACGGTGTTCGCCACGCAGTTCCTCGCCTCCGGCATCGGCGAGGGAGACAACGGCGTCTTCGTCACCTTCGAGGAATCCGCCGCCGACATCCGCGTCAACATGCGGAGCTTCGGCTGGGACCTCCCGAAGTGGGAGAAGGAGGGGAAGATCGCCTTCGTCGACGCCTCGCCCGACCCGCACACGGAGACGGTGGAAGCGGGCGCGTTCGACCTCGGCGCGCTGCTCGCGCGCGTGGAGCACGCGGTGAAGAAGGTGGGGGCGAAGCGCGTGTCGGTGGATTCGCTCGGCGCGGTGTTCTCGCAGTTCTCCGACCAGTCCATCGTGCGCCGCGAGCTGTTCCGCATCTCCGCCGCGCTGAAGGCGATGGGCGTGACGGCGATGATGACCGCCGAGCGCACCGCCGACTACGGGCCGGTCGCGCGCATGGGGGTGGAGGAGTTCATCGCCGACAACGTGATCATCCTGCGCAACGTGCTGGACGACGAGAAGCGCCGGCGCACGATGGAGATCCTCAAGTTCCGCGGCACCGACCACCAGAAGGGCGAGTACCCGTTCACCATCGTCCCCGACGGGGGCATCGTCGTCATCCCGCTGTCGGCGATCCAGCTGCGCCAGGCGTCGAGCAACGTGCGCGTGTCGTCGGGCATCAGGGAGCTGGACGACATGTGCGGCGGCGGCTTCTTCCGCGACTCGGTGATCCTCGTCTCCGGCGCCACGGGCACCGGCAAGACCCTCACCGTGACGCAGTTCCTCGAGGGGGGCGCGAAGAAGAACGAGCGCTGCCTCCTGCTCGCCTTCGAGGAGAGCCGCGAGCAGCTCTTCCGCAACGCCACCGGCTGGGGCACCGACTTCGAGAAGATGGAGGACGAGGGCCTGCTCAAGGTGGTGTGCGACTATCCCGACGTGCAGGGGCTCGAGGACTGGCTGCTCACCATCCGCCGCCTGATCGACGAGTTCAAGCCGAAGCGCGTGGCGCTCGACAGCCTGTCGGCGCTCGAGCGGAGCGGCACGCCGCGGGCGTTCCGCGAGTTCGTCATCGGGCTCACCTCGTTCATCAAGCACGAGGAGATCACGGGGCTGTTCACCTCCACCACCGAGTCGCTGATGGGGGGCACCTCCATCACCGAGGCGCACATCTCCACGCTCACCGACTCCATCATCCTGCTCCGCTACGTGGAGATGTTCGGCGAGATGAAGCGCGG
>CAMLIU010000379.1 GCA_946479995.1 uncultured Gemmatimonadota bacterium
CCTTGAGGATCGCCTGCACCTGGCCCGACGAGCCGGCGGGCATCGCGAGGTTGGCAGGGCTGAGGGTGACGGTGGCCACCGGCGCCGTCGAGGTGGCGCTCGTGATGGTCACCGTCACCGATCCGCTCACCCCCTCGCAGGTCGCCGTGATCGTCGCCGACCCCGGCGCGACCGCCGTCACCATCCCGTCGAGCACCGTGGCGACGGCGGTGTTGCTGCTCGTGTACGTCACCGTGCGGCCGGCGAGCACGTTCCCCGCCGCATCGGTCACGACCGCCGCGAACGAGATCCCCTGGTTCACGAGGAAGGTCGCCGGAGCCGCCGGCATCGTCACCTTCGCCACGGCTGCCTTCACGGTGAGGGCGGCGCTGCTGCTCCGCCCATCCACCGTGGCGGTGATCGTCGCCGCGCCGCCGGCGAGCGCCGTCACCTTTCCTGCCGCCACCGATGCCACCGTGGGGCTGGAGCTGGTCCAGCTCACGGTGCGGCCGGTGAGGATCGCGCCATCCACGTCGCGGGCGGTGGCGGTGAGCTGCTGCGTGCCGCCGACGATCAGGGCGGCGCTGCTCGGCGAGACGGTGACCGAGGCGGCCACCTTCACGCCGCCGGTGCCGCCACCGTTGTCGGTGCCGGTGCTCTCGCTGGCGCCGCCGCAGGCGAGGGCGAGCGAAAGGACGACGGCGCCGATGAAGGGAGGAACCCACGCGCGCCGAGTGACGGCCGCACGGGTCGTGTGGAAACGATGCGAGGGTCGCATGTGTGTTGGATTGGTTGACGGATCGGACTGGCCGGTGCCCGGGAGGGAGGGGCGGGCCGGAGCTGCGGGCGGCAGGCGAGGGGTGGTCCCCCTTCCATCTGCCACTCGCCGCCGAATCTGGGGGGCGGTGGTCAACCGATTCTGCCGCCCACTGTCAATTTTCCCGATTTATCGCCACTCGGGGCGAATCAGCGCCCGCCTTCCACCCGCGCCAGCCCCTCCGAGGCCTCCCGCCGCAGCGCCGACAGCTCGGCGTCGGGCTCCCGCCACAGCTCGAGCGCCTTCCGGTAGTGCCCCGCCGCCACCGCCCCCCTCCCCATCCGCTCGGCGAGCTGCCCTCGGCGAACGTGCGTCGGGGCCAGGTAGACGTAGTCCATCCACGACCCGTTGGGCACCGCGGCGTACCAGGCGTACGCCTCCTCCAGCCGCCCCTGCCGCGCCAGCAGCTCGGCGCGCAGGTACCGCTCGCGGGTGCGGGCGAAGAAGATGGACCGGCCGGCGAACTGGTAGGGCACCTTCATATGAAGGGACTCCACCACGATGAGCGCCGAATCGGGGTGGCCGGCGCGCCGCAGCCCCTCCGCCCGCAGCCCCCGCTGCAGGTCGTCGCACAGCGACCGGCTGCTCGCCGAAAGCGCATCGTCGAGACAGTTCATTGCCGTCAGGGCGCCAGCGGCATCCTTCTCCAGGCTCGCACTGATCCGCCTGCCGTCGCCCAGCAGGAGCAGCGCGTTCAGGTAGCGCTGGATGAGCGCCGCCGCCGGCGCGTCCACCGCGAGCTGCAGGTAAAGCGGCGCCGACGATGGCAGCGCCGGCGCGGCGGCGAGCGTCCGCACCGCCAGCTCGCGCACCGGTGCCGGCGAATCCAGGAAGGGACGGGTGGTGCAGTTGGCGCGCGCCCACGCCGCGGCCACCGGGTCGTGCGTCGCCGCCCGGTCCAGCTCCCGCGACGCATCGCGCCACCGCCCGCGGGCGAGCGCCAGGTGCGCGAGGGCCAGGTGACCCTCCCCCTGCACTGCCTCCGGCTGCCCATCGCGGGTGAGCCGACGCGCGATCTCCTCCGCCGCCGCGGGCTGCTCGAGCAGTCCACCCACCACGCCGTCGAGGAATCCGAGGCTCCAGCTGGGAAGGGTGTCGAGGTCCCTCCGCGCCGACGCCATGGCCTCGCGGTCGCCCACGGCGAAGGCGGCGATCACCCGCGACTCCACGAGCGACGCGTTCGACATCCCGTTCGCCGCCATGCGGCGGAGCAGCGCGGCCACGTCGGCGCTGTCGCGCGCGCGGGCGGCGAGGCGCAGGGCATGGATCAGCGCCTCCGCGTCGCCGGAGTCGAGCGCCACCACCTGGCGCCACGGATCGCCGGCGTCGTCCAGCCGCCGTCCCATGAGCGGGCCGGCGTGATAGGCGATCTCCGCCAGCTGGTACCACGCCTCGCGGTCGCGCGAGTCCTGCTGCACCAGCGACCTGAATATCGACTCCGCGCCCCGCGCATCGCCGACGCGCCAGAGCGCGTAGCCGTGCACGAGCTTCCGCTCGCGCGCATCCAGGCTGCCGGCGCGCGCATCCGCCTCGGCCGCCGACCGGTCCGCGTCTTCGGCGCGGTGCGACCCCTCGGCGGCGATGGCGCGGCGATACCAGGACCATCCCTGCGACGGATCGAGCTCGGTGGCGGCGCGAAATGCCACGAACGCCGAGTCGAACTCGCCGCGGCGCAGCGCCGTCTCGCCATCGAGGAGGCGGCGCACCACCGCCGCATTGGTGAAGCGCGCCGGGATGCGCCCCTGCACCGGTTCGCCATGCGCCGGATAGAGCGCCGGCAGCAGCCCCACCGCGAGCCGCTCGGTGAGGGCGATGACGCTGTCGCGCGGACCGTCGGCGGTGACGACCACCGGACGCACGCTGCCGTCGCTCCGCCGCAGCTCGGCATCGAGTCGGATCCGTCCGCTCGCCACCACCACCTGCCCGCGCAGCTCGGCCCACGGCATGCCGAGCTGCGACGAGTCGGCCACGTGCACGCCGCCCGCGTCGTCGAGGCTCGCGGCGAGCATGGAGGTCACCTCGCCGGCGATGCGCTGCACCGCCTCGTCGCTGTCGTGCACGGCGAAGGGCACGATCACCAGTCGCCGAGTCGCGGCCACCGGCGCGCGCTCCACGCGCAGCTTCGATACGGCGA
>CAMLIU010000380.1 GCA_946479995.1 uncultured Gemmatimonadota bacterium
TCGCGTGCCGCCTTGTCGTCGCGCGTGCCCAGGTAGATCGGCTGGCGCAGCAGGTGATCCGACGTCCACTCGGCGAACTTCACCTCGACGACCACCTTCGGTGCCACCCAGTGCGCCGGCTCGTTCGTCTTCGGCGGTTCGGCGAACGGGGACGAGCGGCGCTCCAGACGCTGCAGCCGGGCGTACATCTCCGCCAGTCCTTCTCGCGTGAAGCCCCCGCCGGTATGCCCGACGTACACGAATGTGCCGCTGCTGTCGTAGGCGCCAAGGAGAAGGGCGCCAAAGTAGGGGCGGGTGCGCCGTGGCTCGGTCCAGCCCCCGACCACGAACTCGGCCCGATATTGCAGCTTGAGCTTGAGCCAGTCCTCGGAACGGGTACCGGGCCGATAGGGTACGTCGGTGCGCTTCGCGATGATCCCTTCCCAGCCGGCGCGCCGTGCGCGGTTGAGCATCGCGGCGCCGCGCGGGCTCGTCTCGCTCAGGCGCACCGCATCGGCATCGGGGTTCCCTGCCTCGGCGAACAGCGCCTCCAGGCGAGCCCGGCGTTCACTCCACGGGTGACCGGCGAGCCTGGTCCTGCCGTCGCGCAGCAGGTCGAACACGACGAGCGACGTCGGCGCTTCCAGGGCGAGGCGCAGGATCTCGTCGTGGTCCCGCAGGTGCATCCGCGCCTGCAGTTGCTGGAAATCGCCTTCCGCCGGCGCCCCGCCCGCCCGCCGGCCGCCCGCCACGACCTCGCCGTCGAGGAGGACCGTCCGTCCGGCGCGGCGCGCCAGCTCGCGCAGCGCGAGCACGATCTCGGGAAACTGCTCGCCCTTCTCCTTTCCATTGCGCGTCATCAGGCGCACGCGCCGTGCGCTCGCTTCGGCGATGACGCGCATGCCGTCGTACTTGGGCTCGAACACCCAGTCTGGGCCGCGCGGCAGCGCATGGCCAAGCGTGGCGTACATCGGCTCGGGGAGGCTCGCGCGCGTGGTCGACACGAACGGAACCCGGCGCAAGACGAGTGCCCTTGACCCTTTCCGGCGATCGCGCGGGTTGCGGCGCACCGGACGGAAGGGAAAAAATGCGAGCGCCCCGGGGCCAGTTGGCCCCGGGGCGCTCATGTCGGTCCGTGCGGGGTCAGCTGATCTTGGTCACATCGGCCGCCTGCGGGCCCTTCTGTCCCTGGACGATCTCGAACTCCACCTTGTCGCCCTCGGCAAGGGACTTGAAACCGTTCCCCTGGATGGCGCTGAAGTGCACGAACACATCGGGACCCCCTTCACGCGAGATGAAACCGAATCCCTTGGCGTCGTTGAACCACTTCACCGTGCCGTTGATGCGAGCCATGCCGTACCTCTTACCAGAGCTGGTGCCTGATCCCGCGTTCGAGGGTGGTCTCCATCATTGCCACCGCCACTCGCCCCACGTGATCCGTGTGATGCCCCGAAGTGCCCGTCGGCGCTCGGAGCGGGACGTACCCGCCCAATCGGGCAAGTTTTGTGCACAGGAGCACTTGCGGCACTGCCCCCTGCGGTACCGGGAGAGCTGAAACGCAAAACGGGGCCTTGGAGGCCCCGTTCCGCGCTGGTTGTCCTTTCCCCTCCGCCCTCAGGCAGCGCCGGCGATGTATCGCGCAACGCGTCCACACTCGCGGCACTGCAACGTCACTTGCGAGCGGGGAGGCGGTGGAAAGTCGTCTGGCGTTCGGTTGATCTGCCCAGAGCAGGACGGACAGCTCAGTGGCGAGCCGTTCCGGTCGTTCGCGATCAGGTGGAGCGCTTGCACTGGGTTATACGTAGCCGGGCGCGGCTTGCGCATTGGCCCTCCAGGAAGTGATTCGCATCAGCCCGGGCATTCGGCGCCGGGCCGCCCTTTGACGAATAGTAACCACCAAAGAGCCTAAAGCACAGTGGGGCATCGTCTTGCGATCTAGTCTCCGCGTGGCCGCCCTTCTGGGGCTCAGTCTGGCGGTCGCCTGCGGCCCTCGCCCGCACATTCCGCCGCTTCCGGTCGTCGTCCCCGGAGCACTCGCTCCCACCGACAGCGGTGCGCAGCTCGCGCGTAGACTCGCGCCCCTTCTATACCTGCAGCGGGATGAATGGTTCCCGCTGGATCGCGCGGTCGCTGTCCTTCACCCCACGCGCCCCATCATCGCCTACCACCTGCTGTGGCACGATGACGTCATGGGGTCGTGGATTCCCTTCACCGTCCCCACGGACCAGGAGATCGTCTGGGTCGGCTACTCACCGTCCGGTGCGCCGACCGACATGTGGACGTACTGGCATGGGACGATCCTGCACACCGACTGGCGCGACCGCGGCACGCCGGCCATCGACGTGCAATGGGGCAAGCACGGCTCGCTTCCGCGCGGCATCATCGAGAGCGACCTGCCCACATTCCGGAAGCTGAACACGTTCTACGCGTTCAACTACCTGCTGCTCCCGGACATCCTCCTCGGCAAGCTCACGCGCCCGGGACCGTCGGGCTTCTTCCACTCCTACGCGCGCTATCGCGACTTCTCCCGCCTGCTCGTGCTGGCCGACTCGCTCGACGTCGTCGTGCGCACGGCGAATCCGCGCGACGCGCTCGCCGCGGTGTTCGGCAAGCCGTACTCCAGGAAGACGCCCTGGCCGATGGAGTCGCTCAGTGATTCGACGCGGGCAGCGGTGGTGGAGAGGCCTCACGACGAACGCTGACGTCGCGCTGGCTCACGACTCGGCACTGGACCAGGTGCCGTCGGGGCGGCGCCAGATGCGCCGCCCCACGCGCCAGGGACGCTTGTCGGAAAACTCCTTGCCCGACGCGAACGCTTCCGCGTCCTCGAGCGATTCCATCATGTCGTTCGCCTTGGCGCTCGCCTCGTCCGCCCAGTGCACGATCTCCGCTTCCGTCGTCATCGGCTGCACGGGGCTCCCGAACTCCAGCGATCCGTGGTGCGAGAG
>CAMLIU010000381.1 GCA_946479995.1 uncultured Gemmatimonadota bacterium
TCTAACTGCCTGATCTGACGCAGATCTTTCCGTGAACAAGACTGCTCCTCGCACCAAGCAGCCTCCCGAGGCCGTTCCAAAAAGGGACCAAACCTTTGGGGGCTGCAGGAGACAGTCTCGGTGCGCCGGAGCCAGCCAGAGGCAGGAATCTTCGGTTGATCAGGCTGTTGAAGGATCTGAGAAGATCTGCGTTCCCAATGGCAGGGAGCCATGCGCCGTGAGGAGCCCTGCCGAGGGGCACCCACTGACGATACGGAGCCGAAAACGGAGAGGAGCCCTGCCGCTGACACCCCACGGCAGGGCTGGAAGTGGACTTTATGGCGCAATTCTTAGCGTCTTTTTATTACTGCTTTGTAATTTGACAGTTGTGGTAAACTGTTCGGTATTTGGGTCGTGAAATCGAGGCCGGCAGTGGGCCGGCCGAGTGTCACGGTCGCGACGATGCGACCCTCTGCCCCCCGCGACGAAGCGGAGGCGAGGAACCAAACGATGATGTACTCCAATCGGTTCTCGAATGCCTGGTCGAGGGTGCTGAATGATCGCCCCGCCAGTGAACGGATACGCTTCCTTGCCCAGCTCGCCTGCGTCGCGATTGCTCTCCTGCTGCTCGTCAGTGTTACTACTGGCGCGCTGGTGTCGCACAAACTTGCGCTGATCCAGGAAGAATCTGTGCCGGCCCTTCGCGAGACGCGCGTGCTGCGCGACCTGCTCGGGGCGACGCGGGACGCCGTCCAGGGGAGCGACCTGGCCGGTAACGTGGCGCGGTTCAGTCGCGCCGACAGCCTCGCCGAGCGCTTCCACGTGCTCGCCACCTCGGCGAGGCTTCATGAGCAGCACGCGGCCGGAATGCGGTCGGTGGACGAGCGCTTCGCGGCGTGGTACGTCCAGGCCCGCCGCGCGGCGGAGCGCCTGCCGTCGGGGGACGAAGCTCTTACGTCGAGTGCCGAGCTGGCGATCGTCGGCATGCGTGCCGTCCGTACCATGCTCACTGCAGACGTCGCGGCCACGGAGCGCGAGATCGCGGAGCAGACGGCGGCAGCGCACCGGCTGCAGGTGGCGGGCTGGGTCACGATGACGCTGCTCGCGGCGATGGCGGTCGTGCTGCTCCTCTCGCTGGCCGAGGGGATCAACGACGCCAACGGAGGCGAACTGCGTCGCGCGACGAGCGCGGCGCGCCGGCTCGCCGAGGGCGAGACGCAGCTCGACCTGCCGCCGACCGATGACCTGGAATTTCACGCACTCCACCAGGCACTGGCCCGAGTCGCGGCGACGATGAACGAGTACGCCGCTGCCGCAGAGGCGCTTGCTGAGGGTCGCACGCGACGCCTGTCGGGAGCTTGGCGCACCGACCGCGTGAGTGCCGCGCTGGCGCGCGTCGCCGAATACGAGGAGGAGCTGGCGGGCGCCGCTCGCCGCATCGCGGGTGGCGACCTCTCGGCCACCGTGTCGGCGCGCTCGACGCACGACCTGCTCGGCCGCGCGCACGAGGAGATGACGGATGCGCTGATACGTCTCCTCCGCGAGATCGATGAAGCGGGCGCCGCGATTGCCGCGACGGCGGAACGGATGCACCATGCCGTCGACCAGGTGGCGAACGGCGCGAACGAGGGCGCCGAGAGCGTTCGTCGCACCGCGGACAGCCTGGCGAAGATGACGGCCACGATGCAGGGCGCCGCGACGCGGGCGCAGAGTGCGGAAAACCGCGCGGTGGAAAGCGCAGCCACGGTGCAGGAGGGGGCAGCGGTGCTGCACGAGTCGCTCGATGCACTCGCCGCCGTGCTGCGCGAAGCCTCGGTGGTGGACAGCATCGCCACCGACGCCGGGCTGCTCGCGGTGAACGCGGCGATCGAGGCGGCGCGTGCCGGAGTGAGTGGGAGCGGCTTCACGGTGGTCGCCGATGAGGTGCGCATCCTGGCGCAGCAGGCGAGCAAGGCGGCACGGGAGATCAATCAGATCTCGACCGCGGGCTCGGCGTCCGCGGGACGGAGCTCGGAGCTGCTCGACAAGCTCGGACCGAGCATCGACGACAGCACGGCCATGGTGCGGGAGCTCGCGGTATCGGCGCGGCGCCAGGCCGACGAACTGATGATGCTCGGATCGACGCTCGGGTCAGTGAACGAGACGACGCGTCGCACGGCGACCGGGGCGTCGCAGCTCCGGATGTCGGCAGACGCCCTGGCGTCACATGCGGTGAAGCTCGGCGCGGTGCTGCGCAGCTTCAGGGGGCGGGAGGCGAAGCTGGCGATCGCGTAGGACGACGGAAGGTCGGGAGCTCCACGGGCGCGACGGGGCGTTCGTGGAGGGAGGCACACTCGTCAGGGATGCGACGATGCATCCCTGGCGGGTGTGCTTCCGGGTTTCACCCCTGTGCTTCCTCCCTAGAGGATGTACTTCCGCAGGTCCTCGTCCTCGACGATGGCCTTCAGCTTCTCGCGCACGACCTCCGCATCCACCACGATGCGCTTGTCGGCGACGTCGGGGAGGTCGAACAGCGTGTCCTCGAGCTGGGTCGTCATCACGGTGTGCAGGCGTCGCGCGCCGATGTTCTCCATGCGCGAGTTGACCGTGGCGGCGATGCGGGCGATCTCGGCGATGCCGTCCGGGGTGAACTCGAGCGTCGCGCCCTCGGCGGCGACGAGCGCGGCGTACTGCTTGGTGAGCGCGTTCTCCGGCTCCGTCATGATGCGCACGAAGTCCTGCTCGGTGAGCGACTTCAGCTCCACGCGGATGGGGAAGCGTCCCTGCAGCTCGGGAATGAGGTCCGAGGGCTTGCTGACGTGGAACGCGCCGGCGGCGACGAAGAGCACGTGGTCGGTCTTCACCATGCCGTATTTCGTCTGCACATTGCTCCCCTCGACAATGGGAAGGAGGTCGCGCTGCACTCCCTCGCGCGACACGTCGGGGCCGCCCATCTGGCTCTTCTCGCC
>CAMLIU010000382.1 GCA_946479995.1 uncultured Gemmatimonadota bacterium
GTGCGGTGATAGGTGAGGCTGATGCTGCAGTTGGGACAGATGGCCACGTCGCCGCAGGCACCGCACTGGATGAAGCTCGCGTAGCCGCGGCGATTGAGGAGGAGGATGCTCTGCTCGCGCTTGGCGAGGCGATCGCGCAGCGCTGCCTCCAGTGGAGGCGCGATGGCGAACGAGAACGCGGCGTCGGCCTCGGCGGTGTCGGACGGCCGCCGTGCGGGTCGCTCCTCGCGCAGGTCCACCACGTTCACCACCGGCAGCTGCGCGCCGCCGGCGCGCTCGGGGAGGGTGAGCAGCTCGTACTTGCCAGTCTGCGCGTTCACCCAGCTCTCCAGGCTCGGCGTGGCGCTGCCGAGCACGACGACCGCGCCTTCCATGCGCGCGCGCACCGTGGCGACCTCGCGCGCGTGGTAGCGCGGCGCGTCGCCCTGCTTGTAGCTGGACTCGTGCTCCTCGTCGACGACGATGGCGCCGAGGTCCTTCAAGGGTGCAAAGATCGCCGAGCGGGCACCGACGGCGATGCGCTTCTCCCCGCGGCGGAGGGCGAGCCATGCGTCGTAGCGCTCGCCGTCGGAGAGGGCGCTGTGCAGCACGGCGATGCTGTCGCCGAACACGGCACGGAAGCGGTCCACCGTCTGCGGGGTGAGCGCGATCTCGGGGACGAGGACGATGGCCGACTTTCCCTGCTCCAGCACGACGCGCCGCAGGAACTCCAGATAGACGAGCGTCTTGCCGCTGCCGGTGATGCCGTGAAGGAGCGCGACGTGTCCCGGCTCCGCCAGGGCGAGCCGCTCGAGCGCGTGGCGCTGCGCATCGCTCGGACGATGCGCGTCAGGTGCTTTCCGCTCACGCGACAGGAAGGGATCGCGCGAGACGACTTCCTCGCTCACGACGACGAGCCCGCGCGCCACGAGCCCCTTCAGCACGGAGGGGGAGAACTTCAGCTGCTCGGCGAGCACGTCCACCGCCGCGCGGCCGCCGAGCTGCTCCAGCAGCTCGTACAGCGCGCGCTGCTGCCTGGAGCGCGCGAAGATGCGGTCGCGGTGCAGCAGCGATGGCAGCTCGCGATCGATCGACGCGATGCGGCGCGTCCGCTTGCTCGGCACGGGCGAGCTGGCACCGGTCAGCGCGGCCGGAAGCGCACAGCGGAGCGCCACGCCGAGCGGAGCGACGTAGTAGTCGGCGATCCACCGGCAGAGGTCGAGCATCGGCGGGTCGATCACCGGCGCATCGTCGGGGGCCGAGTGGACGTCCTTGTACTTCAGCCCTTCGCGAACCTCACCCGGGCCGACGACGATGCCCATCTCGCGGCCCTTCCGGAACGGCACCACCACCCGCGAGCCGACGACGACGGAGCCGGTCAGGCCCTCCGGCACGCGGTAGGTGAAGGTCTGGAAGAGCGGGAGGGGGAGGGCGACGTCGATCAGCGTCATCGGGCTGAAGTATAGCGCCCGAGGCTCCGCCCATGCGCTTGCCAGCGCGCAGGACGCCGGTCATCTTCGCGCGGATGCGCCCTCCCTTCCCTGCCAAAGCCCTCGTGGCACGTCCCGCGAGCGCGGCGGCGCTCCTGCTGATCGCAGCCTGTGCCACGTCGTCCGCCTCGGCGGCGGCGCCTTCGTCGGTGGTCGCTGCGGCGAGCGACCGGGTGCCACCACCCCCGCCGCCGGCGAAGTGGCTGCCTCTCATCGGCGAATACGGCCCTGATTCCGCGGTCACGATCGTGCTCGAGCGGGGCGGCCAGCTGTGGCGGCACGATACGACGAGCGAGCAGCCGCTGCGCGAACAGTCCGACACCGTCTTCGTCTGGGCGAGCGGCCCGGCGCACACGCTTGTGTTCCACTACGGCAGCAACGGTCGCATCCGACAGCTGGACGTGGATGGCGCCACGCTCGTTCGCCGCCAGATCGGGCCGGAGGCGGGGAATCAGCTCGTCATCACGCCCGTACGACCGATAGCCGAGCTGCGGCGCGAGGCGCTCGCGGCGTCGCCGCCGGCCGAGAAGGGCCCTTTCCTGAAGTCGGACCTCGTGGAGCTGACATCGCTCGATCCCACCATCAAGCTCGAGGTCCGCTACGCGACGAGCAACAACCTGTTCGGCACCCCCTTCTACTCGCAGGCGCGCGCCTTCCTGCAGCGGCCAGCCGCCGAGGCGCTCGTGCGCGCCAACGCGAGCCTAGAGCCGCTCGGCTACGGACTGCTCGTGCACGACGGCTACCGGCCGTGGTACGTGACGAAGATGTTCTGGGACGCCACGCCGCCCGAGAAGCACGTCTTCGTGGCGGATCCGTCGCGGGGCTCGCGGCACAATCGCGGTGCCGCGGTGGACCTCACACTGTACGACCTGAAGACGGGCGCTCCGGTGGAGATGGTGAGCACCTACGACGAGACGACGGACCGTGCCTACCCGAACTATCCGGGGGGCACGTCACGACAGCGGTGGTACCGTGCCCTCCTGCGCCGCGCGATGGAAGCGCAGGGGTTCACGGTGTACGACGCCGAGTGGTGGCACTTCGACTTTCACGACTGGCAGAAGTTCCCGATCGGCAACACGGTGTTCGAGGACATCCCCCGCCACTAGTCCACTCACCGCCGACGGTTGATCCACGTCACGGACTGGCGGGATCGGCGCCTATCGCGCCGTGACGCCAAGCCCTGCCCCGCCAGGAAGGCGAATCACCCCCTCGTCGATCGTCGCGCCGACGTAGGGATCGTTCGCCACCAGCGCCGCCCCGTCGAAGTCCGCGCAGTCCAGCAGCGGCGCGAACTGTGCTGCCGCCGTGATGCCGAGCGAGCTCTCGATCATGCACCCCGCCATCACGAGCATGCCGTGCGCGCGGGCCGTGGCGATCATGCGCAGCGCCTCGCGCAGGCCTCCGCACTTGGCGAGCTTGATGTTGATCCCGTCCACCACGCCGGCGAGCTTCGGGA
>CAMLIU010000383.1 GCA_946479995.1 uncultured Gemmatimonadota bacterium
CGGGCGGACGTAGGCAATGTGATGACGGTTCACGAGGCGCAGCTCGTCGGCCGTGAAGAGCGAGTGGAAGGGCTGCTGCGCGTCGTTCAGGATGTCGATGAGCCGCGTGCGGTCGGCACGCGCCTCCGGGAAGATGGAACCGACGTGCGTGCTGCCATCGAGCAGGGTGAGCTCGACGCGCATCCCTACGACGCCCCGCTCGGCTGCATCGTCACCCTCGGGCAGGGCGCAGCAGACGATGGCGATCTGCCGCTTCTGCACGGCGTAGGCTTCCCCGGAGTCCATGACGAGCGGCAGGAAGTGGCTCTCGTCGTTGAGCAGGTCCACCGGCTCCTCGTGGCCGCCACGGAATCGATTGTAGGCCTGGACGAAGATGTCCCCTTCGAGCCGCCGGCCGTTCGCGAGCGTGACCTCGACTCGGCGCCGGAGCTTCTCGATTCGATACTCGCTCATCCGCCTAGTGTCGGCACGAGCCCGGCAAATTTCAAGCGCGAGCTTTCGCGTTACGAACGGGTGGCTCGCGCGTCCGCCACGGGTTACGTTGCGGGCGTGATCGGACGCCTCATCGCCATCCTCGCGCTGCTGGCCGCGAATGGCTTCTTCGTCGCCGCGGAATTCTCGATCGTGCGCTCGCGCCGCTCGCGGCTCGAAGCGATGGCGCGGGGCGGCGACTCGCGCGCGCGCATCGTGCTGCGCGCCACGGCGAACCTCGCGAAGCTGCTGTCCGCCGTGCAGTTCGGCGTGACGCTGGCGAGCATCGGCATTGGTGCCCTGGCCGAGGAAGCGCTCTCACACCTGTTCGTGCAGCTCTTCGCCGACTGGCCGCTGCTCGCGCGAGTCGGACTCGGCGCCGGCTTCGGCACGCTGTGCGCGCTGGCCATCGTGACCTACGGCCACGTGGTGTTCGGCGAGCTGGCCCCCCGCGGGGCGGCGCTGAACCATCCGGAGGAAGTGGCCCGCTGGCTCGTTCCCCCCCTGCTCGTGTTCGCGTGGCTGGTGTCGCCGGTCACGTGGCTCCTCAACCGGTCGGCCGACCGCGTGCTGCGGCTGTTCGGGCAGGAGCCGGCGCGCGAGGAAGAGAACGTGCACTCGTCGCAGGAGCTCCGCATCCTCGTGGAGCAGAGCCAGGAGGTTGGCGCCCTCGAGCGTCAGGACGCGGCGCTGATCGAGGGCGTGTTCGAGTTCTCGGAGAAGAACGCGCGCGAGGTGATGACGCCGCGCACGGCCATCGACGCGCTGGACGTGGAAGCGACGCTCGACGAGGCGGTGAGCCTCGTGGTGGAGACGCAGCGATCGCGCTATCCCGTCTACGAGGAGACGCTCGACAACATCATCGGGCTGGTGCTGGCGAAGGACCTCATCCCCCTCCTCCGCGAGCGCCCCGCGGAGTTCACGGTGCGGGCGATGATGCGCCCCGTGCACGTGGTGCCGGGCTCGCGCGAAGTGGAGGAGGTGCTCGCCGACTTCAAGCGCCTGAAGGAGCACATGGCGGTGGTGCTCGACGAGTACGGCGGCACGGCAGGCATCGTGACGATGGAGGACCTGCTCGAGGAGATCGTGGGCGAGATCCTCGACGAGTACGACGAGCCGGAGCTGCCGACCGCCACCGCCCCCGACGCCGACGTGCTGATCCCGGGCTCGCTGAACATCGGCGAGATGAACGAGCGCTTCGGGCTCGAGGTGCCGGACGACGACTACACGACGGTGGGCGGCTTCGTGTTCGGGGCGCTCGGACGGCTCCCCGTAGTCGGCGACCGGGTGACGGCGAGCCACGCCGTGTTCACCGTGAAGGCGATGGATGGACGGCGGATCGAGACACTCGCCGTCGATCTGCATTCCATCGGGGACCGGCGGGAGAAGGCGCGGGAACACAACAACTGAAGTACCTCGTACGACGTACTTCGTACCCGAACCCGCTCGGACGCACCTCCAATGCACTTCAGCTTCGCGTGGCGCGAGGGGCTGAGCTGCATTGGGTCGGCGTATTGCCGGGTCGTCGTACTTGGTACGAACTACGCGCTACTTGAGTTGTCGTTCACGAACGGCAACCTGCGCGCACAGGAGAATCGCCTCGATCATGCTGCCCGGATCGGCCACCCCCTTCCCCGCGATGTCCAGCGCCGTGCCGTGATCGGGCGAGGTGCGCGGGAACGGGAGGCCGAGCGTGACGTTCACCGCCGAGCCGAACGCCGCGACCTTGATCGCCGTCATCCCCACGTCGTGGTAGGGGGCGATCACCGCGTCGAAGGCGCCGCGCATCGCGCGCACGAACACGGTGTCGGCGGGAAAGGGACCGGCGATGCCCGCCGCGCGCGCGGCGGGGGCGAGGAGCTCGTCGTCCTCCATGCCGAAACGACCGCCGTCGCCGGCATGCGGATTGAGCGCACAGAGCGCGATTCGCGGCTCGGGAATGCCGAACCAGTCGCGAAGGCCGTCGCGGGTCACCCTCGCCGCCGAGGCGATGGCCTCCGCAGTGACCAGATGCGGCACGTCCCGGAGCGGGACGTGGGTGGTGGCAAGGACCACGCGCAGCGGATTCGGCGAACCGGGGCCAGGACGTGTCGCCGCGAGCATCATCGCCACGGTTCTGCCCGTTCGCTCCGCCAGCATCTCGGTATGGCCGGGGAAGTCGTAGCCACCGGCGAGGAGCGCGTGCTTGTCGAGTGGGGCCGTGACGATGCCGTCCACCACGCCCTGCTGCGCGAGCGCGATGGCACGGTCCACGGCGAGCCCGGCGAAGCGCCCCGCTTCCGCCTCGCTGCCGCCCGTCGACCATTCGCCGACGGATTCATCCACCGCGGCGCCGGCGCCGCGCGGACCGACGACGACGAGATCGGCGGCGGCGACGACGCGCGGGTCGCGGCGCGCCTTCTCGACGATCTCCGGTCCGATGCCGCGCGGATCGCCGAGGGTGACGGCGA
>CAMLIU010000384.1 GCA_946479995.1 uncultured Gemmatimonadota bacterium
CGCCCCCGCGTCTCCCCCGGAGGACCGGCGGTGAGCCTCGGCGCTGCCGACTTCGACACCATGGTCGCCGCGCTCGTCGCGCAGGGCGCCACGCGCGACCGCGCGGAAGCCGCGGCCCGCCGTGCCGGGCTCCGTCCGGCCATCGAGCTCGACCCGCCTGACGCGACGGTGCTGGAGAAGCGAGAGCAGCACGAGGTCGTGAAGCTCCTCCGCGCGTACGGCTTCACGGTCTACAACCTGAGCCAGGCGCGCGCGGCGAAGCAGACGCCGGGACTCAGCGATTGCTGGATCGTGCACCAGCGCCTGCCGCTCGCCGGGTGGTTCGAGGTGAAGCGGCAGGAGGGCGGGGCGCACTCGCAGGCGCAACGGGACTTCGCCGCCGAGTGTGCGCGCTGTGGGGTGAACTACTGGACCGGGGACCGCTCCGCCGCCGCGGAGCTGCTCGTCGCGCACGGGCTCGCGGTGCGCGTGGGCGATCGGCTGGAACCGACCGGGAGGGTCGCCTAGATGCAGGCGCTCATCGACCTCATCATGCGGAACCTTCGCACGCTCTGGCCGCTCTGCCGGGTGTACGAGTGGCAGCTCGCGATGATGGTGCGGAACGGCCGCATCCTCCGGCTGCTTACGCCGGGCCTCCACTGGCAGTGGCCGTTCGTCGACGAGGTCTACACGTGGACGCGCGCCGAGAGCGCGATCGATCTCGCGTCAGGCGGCATCACCACCCGGGACGGCATCGGGCTCACGCTGTCCGGCAACCTCGCCTATCGCGCCGTCAACATCGTGCCGCTCTGGACGAAGGTCTGGGGCATCGAGGCGACGCTTCGGAACGTCGCCCTCGGGATCATCACGAGTCACTGTCTCGCGCTGACGTGGGACGAGGTCCGCGCGCGGGATGGCATCGAGGCCACGCTGCTGGAGCGAATCCGCACAGAGACCGCCGAATGGGGCGTCGAGATCACGCGCCTTCACCTGACCGACTGCATCGCCACGCGCGGCCACCGCCACTTTGTCGACGGGCTCAAGTCCCCATGATGACGCCCCCGACCGACGCCCGCCCCGACCCGCCGCGCTCGCTCCCGCATCGACGGCTCCGCTTCGTGCCACCGGGCGAGCCGATTCGCTGTGTGCACGACGACACCGGTCATCGGATCCGCGAGAACACATTCATCCTGGTCGAGCACGTCGCGCTCCGCTGCACCGCGCGGATCCCGCAGCGTGGCCGGGGGCAGTCGGCGCCCCCCGAGTGCGGGCTCCTCCTCTACGTGCTCGAGATGCCCGGTGGCTGGAAGCTCGTCGCCGAGGTCACGCTCCTCGAGATCCGCCACATGCAGCAGCAGCGCATGGACGCCCGGCAGGCGCTCCGCTTTCTCGGCGCGACCGCGATCCTGCGGAGTGCCTAACTCTGGTTATGAACACAGGAATAATTCACCCTCGCCGAGTCGGTCGATGACGGACACCCGCACCCTCACCCCGCCGCCCCGCCGTCCCATGTCGCCCGAGCGCGCCGCGCGCATCACGCAGCAGGGGTATCAGGCGCACCGGCGCGGCGACTTCGTGGCCGCGCTCCGCTGCTATCAGGCCGTGCTCGCCGCGCGCCCCGACTTCCCCGATGCGCTCCATCACGCCGCCCTGGCCGCGCGCCAGCTCGCGCAGCACGCCCGCGCGCAAGGGAAGTCGGGCGGGCTCGAGGAGTCGACGCGTCTCATGCTCCGCGCGATCGAGGTGGCGACGGCGTTGGCGCATGGGGCGCTCCAGGCGAACCCGGACGCGTACCTGGCCGAGCGGGGCGCGCTCGCGCCGATCCGGCGCCTCTACGCGGCGATGCTCCACAACTACGCCTGGTTCCAGCACGACCGCGGCGTGTTGGAGGGCCCCGACGGCGCCCGCGCGCTCTACGAGGCCGCGCTCGGCCAGGACCCGACACTCGGCGAAGCGTGGGTCAATCTCGGGAATGTGCTGGGCGAGCTCGGGCTCCGGCTCCGCTCGGAGGCCTGCTGGCATCGGGCGCTCGAGCTGCCGACGCCGTCCCCGGAAGCGACCTATAACCTCGCCTTCGTGAAGCTCGCGCGCGGCGACTTCCTGACCGGCTGGCGCGACTACGAGGCGCGGTGGCAGTCGCCGGTGTTCCTCGCGTCGTATGGCCGCCCCGACGTGACCGGGCCGCGCTGGGACGGCCGGCGCCTGGACGGCACGCTCTACCTTCACGGCGAGCAGGGGGCGGGCGACATGCTGATGATGGCGCGCTACGTCGAGCTCGTGGCCACCGGCGTTCGGCGGCTCGTCGTCGAGGTGCCCGACGCACTCACGCGGCTCTTCGCCGAGACGTTCCCGGACGTCACGATCGCGCGCCGCGGCGACCCGCCGCCGCCGCACGACGCGGAGCTCTCGATGATGTCGCTCCCCGCGACCTTGGGCACGCTCCTCGAGACGATCCCCGCGCCCGCGCCCTTCGCGCGCGCGGCACCACGCGCGCCCGAGCCCACGCGCGTGGGGCTCTGCTGGAAGGGGAGCCCGACGCACCCCAACGATCGCGCGCGGTCGCTGCCGTTCGATGCCGTACGGCCATTGCTTGAGGTGCCGGGCGTCGTCTGGCAGTCGCTCCAGTGGGGGGCGGACGACGAGTGGCCGGAATACCGCGATCGGATGATGATGCTCGGCCGCGGGAGCTTCTTTCACACCGCACAGGCGATCGCCCGCTGCGCGCTCGTGATCACGGTCGACACGTCGGTCGCGCACCTCGCGGGCTCGCTCGGCGTGCCGACGTGGCTCCTCCTGCCGCCGCACGCCGAATGGCGCTGGCTGCGGGACCGGCCTGATACGCCCTGGTACCCGAGCGTCCGCCTCTATCGCGCGCGGCGGCCGGAGTGGGGGTGGCTCGTGGGGCAGGTGGCGGAGGAGCTTACGGCATGGAGGGA
>CAMLIU010000385.1 GCA_946479995.1 uncultured Gemmatimonadota bacterium
CCAGTTCATCCTGATGGACTTCCTGAAGAAGAAGACGCGCAAGGTGAGCTGAGCGTCGGCCGGCGGCACGCCGCGCGCGGCGTGTCGCTCAGAGCTCGCGGTTCAGGATGCGTCGCAGGACCGTCGTGTCCATGTTGGCGCCGCAGAAGATGATGCCGACGCGCTTCCCCTGGAGCCGGTGCGCGAGCTTGCGTGCCGCAGCAAAGCCCATCGCGCCGGCGCCCTCCACGAGGTGATGGGTCGCCGACAGGATGACACGCACCGCGTCGGCGATCTCGGCGTCGGTGACGGTGATGAAGTCCGCGAGGCCGTCGATCAGCGGCGCCAGCGTGAGCGGGTAGGACGCACGCGTCGCCACCCCTTCGGCGAAGGTCGCGGCGCGCCCGGTGCGGCGCGGCTCGCGGGCGTGCCAGCTGTCGTGCACCGCCGGTGCACCAGCGGCCTGCACCCCGATCACCTCCAGCTCCGGGCGCAGGGAGCGGAGGACGGTCAGCGCGCCGACGGCCTGCGAGCCACCGCCGATGGCGATGATCAGCGTGTCGAGCGAGGCGATGCCGTCGGGCTCCTGCCGGAGCTGCTCGTGCATCTCCAGCGTCATGGTGCCGGCGCCGGCGAGCACGTTGACATTGTTGGTGGAGTGGGCGAGCGTGCGTCCTTCCTGCTCCACCAGTCGCTGCGCGACGGCGATGGAGGCGTCGTAGTCCTCGCCCTCCTCGACCACCGTGGCGCCCCACGCGCGCATGGCGGCGTTCTTTTCCGGGTTGTTCCCCCGCGGCACGCAGATCGTGACCGACACGCCGAGCTGGCGACCGGCCCACGCGAGGCCCTGCCCGTGGTTGCCCGTCGAGGCGCCCACGACCCCCCGCTGCCGCTCGGCTTTTGACAGCGCCGTGATGGTGGCGAGGCCGTTGCGCACCTTGAACGAGCCGGTGGGCTGCACGTTCTCGTGCTTCACGAGGAGGGTGACGCCCGGGACCGCCGCGTCGAGCAGCGGATGGTGGCGCAGCGGCGTGGGAGTCAGGAACCGGGAGATCCGGTCGCGCGCGGCGAGCACGTCGTCGAACGTGATCGGCGTCGCGGGAGAGGCGGTCAGCGCGGTCATGGGCGCAAGATGGCGCCTGCCCGGGCGCCACGCCATCTTGCGCGCTACTCCCTGCTCGAGGATCCGGTGAAGAACTTCTGGGCGGTCGCGATCGGCGCTGCCATCGGCGGCGTGTCGCGCTATTACCTGTCGCTGTTCGCCACACTGCGGCTCGGCGACGCGCTGCCGTGGGCGACGCTGATCATCAACGTGACGGGCAGCTTCGTCCTCGGCTTCCTCATGCGCTTCGCGCTCGCGTCACCGGCAGCGAACGTGGAGCTCCGGCTGCTGCTGGCGACGGGCTTCTGTGGCGGGTACACCACCTTCTCGACCTACAGCTACGAGGTCGCGCTGCTGATCGAGGAGGGACAGTACGAGCGCGCGGCGGCGTACGCCTTCGGCAGCGTCGTGCTTGCCCTGCTCGCCACCTTCGCCGGATTCCTCCTCGCCCGCGAGCTGATGGCCGGCCGCGCGCAGCCATGACGGCCATGCTCCGCGTGCCGCTTCGCGATTAGCTTTCGCGCCATGTTTGCCGCGCTCCTCACCGTGCTGTTGCTCGGCTTCCTGCTGGGCATGCGGCACGCGACCGATCCCGACCACGTGGTGGCCGTCACGACGATCGTGTCGCAGCAGCGCTCCCTGGCGCGCGCGGCGCGCACGGGCGTGCTGTGGGGGATCGGGCACACGACGACGATCCTCCTCGCCGGTGGGGTGATCATCCTGCTCAAGGTGCAGATCGCCGCCATCCCGGCGCGCGTAGGGCTGTCCCTCGAGTTCGCGGTCGCGGTGATGCTCATCGTGCTCGGCCTGCTCACCCTCGCCGGGAACGAGCGCCGTGTGGCCGACAGCACCGCGCGTCCCATCACCGTCGGTTTCATTCATGGCCTGGCCGGCTCGGCCGCCGTGGTGACGCTCCCCTCGGTGGCCCTGATCCCCGATCCGGCGTGGGCGGCCGGGTACCTCGCGGTGTTCGGACTGGGCACCATCGCGGGGATGATGCTCGTCACGGCATCCATCGCCGCGCCGGCGCTTTTCGCCACGAGGCGTTTCGCCGGGATGAACCACAAGCTGCGCATCGCATCGGGGGTGGTGAGCATCGCGTTCGGGCTGTTCCTCGCGCACCGCATCGGGTTCGTGGAGGGGCTGTTCAGCACCGCACCTTCGTGGACGCCGCAGTGAGGGTGCGTAGCACCGCGCGCGGCCCGGGAGCGCGCTCGCGCGTGACGGCTGTGGTGGTGGACCGGGCGGCGGGGCGCCGAGTGAGCGAGAAGCTGCGGCGCTGGTTCCGTTCGAACGGGCGCGACCTCCCCTGGCGGCGCACGCGTGACCCGTACCACGTGCTCGTCTCGGAGCTGATGCTCCAGCAGACGCAGGTGTCGCGCGTGGTGCCCCGCTACGGCGAGTTCCTCGCCACCTTCCCCACCCTGCACCACGTGGCTCGCGCGCGCCCTGCCCGCGTGACGGAGGCATGGTCGGGACTCGGCTACTACGCCCGCGCCCGCAACCTCCACGCACTGGCGCGGCAGGTGACCGACCACGGCCGCGACGCGGGTGCCACGCTGCCGGCCGAGCCTCACGAGCTGCGCGCCCTGCCCGGCATCGGCGCCTACACCGCCGGGGCGGTGAGCTCGTTCGCCTACGAGCGCCGCGCCGAACTGGTGGACACGAACGTGGCGCGGGTGCTGAAGCGCGTATTCGCCCCGGACGCCGACCTCAAGACGACGAAGGGGCAGAAGCGCGTCTGGGCGATCGCACGCGCGATCCTGCCGCGCACCGGTCGCGCGACCTGGACCCACAACCAGGCCCTGATGGAGCTCGGCGCCCT
>CAMLIU010000386.1 GCA_946479995.1 uncultured Gemmatimonadota bacterium
ATGGGCGCGCGCGTGCGGTGGACGGACCTGCGCATGTCGTACACCGGCTACCCGGAGGTGAAGGCGGCGGCGGGCGTGGTCTGGTCGAATTGGGAGATCTGACACCCCGGATGTTTACCAATCGGCTGCTCCGTCGTCCCCCGGGCGTAGGCCCCCGCTCCGGCTCCAGCACCCGCTGACATGAGCAGCCACCTCTCCTTCAGGCCAATTCGCGATTGTCCCGCCTTCGATCGCTACGTCGAGGAGCTGGGCGCATGGGTGGACGGTGCGGACGACGACGTCACCGTCCTCGACGACGCGACCTCCGCGCTGGCGCGCCACGCCCGGGCGAACGGAATCGCGGCCGAGCACCTGGTGGCTGCCCTGCAGGGGGTGGAGCTACGGACGAGCGTCGCGCTCGCGATGGAGCCGGCGGCTCGCCGCCGAAGGGATCACCGGCATCTCGCCGCGCTCCGCGCCCTGATGCAGACGTGCTACGGCTTCGACCCCGAGCTGCGGATCGTCCGCGGCCCCGACGGGCGCGCGTGGGTGGTGATGCACATTCGCGAAGGCATGCGGTGGGACCCGGAGATCGAGATGCGCCGCCAGGACTGGCTCTGCTGCGCCACCCTTGGCGACCGCCGTTACATCACTCCCGTCCCTCCTGCCTGGAGCCAGTGGAGCGACGCCGAACTGCTCGGCGCCGTCGTTCGAGCTCGCCCCGACTTGCGGGGTCCGGACTGATCGTCCGGTAGCGTACCATCCGTAGCGACCCCGGCGGCGGGATAATTGCGTCGGGTCAGGGCCGGGCGACGCTGCCCGCCGTGCTGTCCGTGCATCCCCTTCAAGATGCCGTATCGCCGTCTCGGCCTCATCGTATTCGCGAGCCTCGCTCTCGCCGGCCCTGTCGTGGCTCACGCGCAGCACCTGCCGCGCGCGCGCCGCATCGGCGCCGTCGTGGTCGGTGACGCGCGCCTCGAGCTGCTCGCCTACGACGACGGCACCGTCACCGCGGGGACGTCGGCGACGATGACGTCGGCCATGGCGCGCTGGCGCGGTGACGAGCTGCGCGCCTGGCTCGATACCGCGAACGCGGTGATGCGGGCGCCGGAGCCGACGGACGGTGACGGTGAGCTCACCGTCGCCACGCCGATCGACGGCCTGTGGCTCGTGCGGCAGATGACGGCGAGGAATACCACCTACGTGCTCTCCGTCATCTCGCCCGCGTCGCCGGAAGTGCTGGATACCTCGCCGACGGCGGCTCAGGTGCAGGCGCTGCTGAAGCTCCTCGCGCGCGCCGACGCGGCGATGCGCGGCATGACCCCCGACAGCCTGCTGCACGCCCGACTGGCGGGCCGCGGCGCCCAGCGCTGAGCCGCCGCTCCCGCTGCCGTGCTCAGCGCTGCTTGTCGGGACGACGCGCGTCGTCGCCGCGCTGGCTCGAGCGGACGACGATGCTGTAGATGAGCAGCGAGACACCAACGGTGAGCAGCAGGTGTACCCACCCCGGGCCTTCCATCACGAGCGCGGCGACCGCCCAGATCAACAGCAGCGCCATCGCGCCGACGACTCCCCAGTTCATGGTGTGCTCCGAGCTCTCGTGAATTGACCCGCATCGTGACCCGGAGTAAATTACATCGTCACCTGCAAGACGTGCACGGGGCGGAGAGCAACGTTTTTGAGCCGATAAGTCCTTCGAGTGGGTTCGACAATCTGTACCGACGGCATGCCCCCAGTGCGGGGGACGCCGGAAGGTGTGGTGAGAGCCTCAGCATTTCGACTGGGCTTCAAAAAACCCTCTCCGTTCTCGTTCTACCTGCGGGCCCCGGCAATCGCCGGGGCCCGCGCTCTTTTTGCGCCCGCTCGCGTCGCGGGACATCTTTCGACCATGGCCGACGTCACCGTCACGCGCCGCCTGCTCTTCAACGCCGCGCACCGCGTGCACAACCCGGCGCTCTCCGACGAGGAGAACGCGCGCCTGTTCGGGCGGTGCAACAACCCGAACTGGCACGGGCACAACTACACGCTCGACGTGAGTGTGCGCGGACCGATCGACCCGGTCACGGGGTACGTCTACGACCTCGGCAAGCTGAAGCAGCTCGCCATGGACCGAGTCATCGACCGCGTGGATCACCGCAACTTCAACCTCGACGTGGACTTCATGCGCGGCGTGATTCCCACGGCCGAGAACATCGTCGTGGCGTTCTGGCGAGAGCTGGCGCCA
Source organism: uncultured Gemmatimonadota bacterium (assembly GCA_946479995.1). The sequence goes on from CAMLIU010000386.1 coordinate 2,204, forward strand.
CTGGTGGCACCGGCGCGGCTCGTCCGCCTCGTGCTCTGGGAGACCCCGAACAACTATGTCGAGTACACCGGTGAGTAAGCTCGTCGTCGCCGAGCCGCACGTCGTGACGGCGCCCGCCGCCCTGCAGGTGGGGAACGAGACCGCGCTCGAGGCCTATGCCGCGATCGTCCGCGAGCAGCTCACCCTCATCGGCGAGGATCCATCGCGCGACGGGCTGGTGAAGACGCCCGACCGCGTCGCGCGCGCCATGGGCTTCCTGACCCAGGGCTACGCCATGACGCTCGACGACGCCGTCGGTGACGCCCTGTTCGAGGAGGAGCACGAGAACATGGTGATGGTGCGCGACATCGAGCTGTACTCCATGTGCGAGCACCACATGCTGCCCTTCTTCGGCAAGGCGCACGTGGCGTACATCCCGCATCGCCGCATCGTCGGCCTCTCCAAGCTGCCGCGCATCGTCGACATGTTCGCCCGCCGGCTCCAGGTGCAGGAACGGCTCACCGAGCAGGTGGCGAAGGCCATCGAGGAGGTGCTCGAGCCGCGCGGCGTGGGCGTGGTGATCGAGGCATATCACATGTGCATGATGATGCGCGGCGTGGAGAAGCAGAACTCGCGCACCATCACCAGCGCCCTCCGCGGCGTGTTCCGGGAGGACGCCAAGACGCGCGACGAGTTCCTGCGCCTCGCCTACGCGCCG
>CAMLIU010000387.1 GCA_946479995.1 uncultured Gemmatimonadota bacterium
TGCCCGGGAGGGAAGGAGCGGATGCGCCGGCTGATGGAGCTCGTCCGCCACGGGCGGCTCGACCTCACGCCCCTGCTCACCCATCGCTTCCCTCTCGCACGCATCGAGGAAGCCTACGACCTCTTCGCCAGCCGGCGTGATGGCGTGATGAAGGTGGCGATCACGCCGTAGCCACTCTCCTTCGGTGACCACGCATCGCCACGGACGCTTCACGGAGGACATCCGCATGTTCGATACAGCCACGCTGACGCGCGAAGTCGTCAGCCCGAAAGCAGCCAGGCGCACGCACCGGGGACGCGGCCCGGTGATCGTCGCCGTCGGTCGCGAGGACATTCATCACCTGTTGAAGGCGGCGAACGAAGTGGCCGCCCGGCTCGGCGCGAGCGTGCGCGTGGTGTCCGTGCTTCCGCCGGTCTTCGTCTCGGAGATCGCCGGCGCGCCGGTGTACGTTCCGGCAGCCGAGGCGGAGCTGGACCTGCGCGAGAGCATCGCGCGGATGGTGGAGCGCGAGGTCAGCAGTGTGGCCGACGAGTCGCACGAGATGACCTGGGAGGTCGCACTCGGTGACGTCGCTTCCGTGCTCACCTCCCGCGCGTCGCACCTCGGCGCGTCGCTCGTTGTCATGGGGCTGGGCAGGCACCGCGCCGTGGAGAAGCTCCTCGCCGCGGAGACCACCCTGCGCGTGATGCGGCACTCCACCGTTCCCGTCCTCGCCATCAATACCGGCTTCGACGGTGCCCCGAAGCGGGTGGTGGTCGCCACCGACTTCTCGGCGCGCAGTGCGCTCGCTGCGCAGGCGGTGATCCCCCTCCTGGACGATGACGCCACCCTCCACCTCGTCCACGTGTGGCAGCCCAGCGGATCGAGTGCCGCGAGCATCGTCGCGATGGAGAAGCGCTACGCCGATGGTCTCGCCGAGCGGTTCGCCCGCCTGCGCGCGGTGCTCGCCATCCCCTCCGGCGTCAACGTCACCACCAGCGTCGTCGAGGGCAACATCGTGGAGCGGGTGCTCGAGTTCGCCGACAGCGCGAACGCGGACCTCATCGTTGCCGGGCGCCAGGGGCTGTCCTTCCTCTCGCGCCTGATCGTGGGGAGCGTGACCACCGCGCTCATCCGCGGGGCACACTGCTCGGTGCTCGTCGTTCCCGAGCCCTCCTACCCGGCGCTCGACCGCATGCAGCGCCAGCTCACCGGCACCACGAACACGAAGGATCCCGCCCAGTGGCAGCAGGCGCTGGCGGAGTTCACCCAGCGCAACGCCGGCCGGCGCTGCGAGCTGGAGGTGGACGATCCCGACATCGGGGCGCAGCGCCAGGAGAATGGATACGCCTTCCTCGGTGCCAGCTACGATCCGCACGACTGCCGCGTGGAGCTCATGATCGGCGGCTCGCACGCGGGCGCATCGCACCTCAGCCGAGGGGTGTCGGAGGTGCAGAGCGTGGCCATGCTGTGCGACCGCGACGGCCACGATCTCGGGCTGTGCCTGCGGCACGGCAACGGCCAGACGCTGCTGCGCTTCTCGCCCGAGATGTGACGTTCACGGCCCGACTGCCGCTCGATCGGGCAGTCGGGCCGTGAGCCGGCGGACGAACAGGCTTTCCACGGGAAGGTGCACGCTCGTGCGCGCGGCGGCGCGCACGAGCGTGCGCACGCGCGCCGTGTCGATGATCGCCGTATCGGCCGCCACGCGCCCGAGCGCCTCGAGCGCCTGCACCTGCGTGCGTGGCACGCGCGTGCCCGCCAGGCGGTAGATGTCCACGTAGACCCAGAGCGCCCCATCACGCACCCGGGCGAGGTCGTAGTCGAGGTCCACGGGGACGGTGCGTGACAGCATGAGCGTGCGCGTGCGCGACGTGTCTGCCACGAGGCTGTCGATCAGCGCCGGCGCGACCGCCGGACCGGCGTACGCGTGGATCAGCCGGGCGAGCGCGATCGCGTCCGCGTTCGACATGCGGATGCAGGCGTGCGACGCCGCGCTCCCGCGCGAATCCTCGAGTGGCGTGCCATGCATGAAGACGAGGTCGGTCACGTGCAGCTTCACGCGGCCTACGGGGTTGCTCCATCCGGGCGGGGTGACCTTCTCGTGGCGAGCCCAGGCGCGATCGGGTGGATGCCACCACGGATTCCACGTTGCGTAGTCGAGCCGGAAATGCCCGATGGGCGTGGGATACTTCCGCTGGCCAACCGCCACGGCAATGGTCCGCGTGCGCCGGCCCTGCTCGAGGACGTCGAGCTGGTACGCGGGAAGGTTGAGGACGAGTCGCAGCTCGGCGGTCGTGTCCTGTGCGACCGGCAGCGGGGCCGCGCTCGCGCCGCACGAGTCATCGGCGCGCGCCGTCAACCACTGGCCACGCCAGGCCGCAATCGACCCGAGCAGGCCAGCGAACGTCACTGCGATGACTCCAGTTCGTACCTGCATGCGTCACGGCTCCAGCGAGGCACGACGTCGGCCTCGCTGGCGAATCAATGCACTGCTGAACGGATGGTGCGGTGTCGGGCGAACGCCGACGCGTTGCTGCGGTCAGGGCGTCGTCGACAGCTGGCTCTCGCGGCCGGCCTCGTCGTCGCGAGTCACGGGAAGTCCGGACCCTTCCCACGCCCGGTAGCCGCCCGCCAGGTTCGCCACGTTCTTCACGCCGCGGGACTGCAACAGCGCGGCAGCGATGGCCGAGCGGCCGCCGCCCTGGCACTGCAGGACCACCATGCGGTCGGTCGGCAGCTCGGCGAGCCTGTCCGCGAGATAACCGAGCGGGATGTTGGGCACTCCCGGCAGGTGGCCGGCTTCCCACTCGCTTCGCCCCCGCACGTCGATGACCTCGATGTCGCCGCGCTCGAGCTGCGCTGCCGCCTCGGTCGGCGACATCTGGGTCACCGTCTCCAGGGCGTGGCCCAG
>CAMLIU010000388.1 GCA_946479995.1 uncultured Gemmatimonadota bacterium
CGGATGCGGGGGTGCCCACCCTGTACTTCATCACGCCCCAGGTCTGGGCGTCACGGCCCGGACGCATGGCGAGGCTCGCGCGCACGGTGACCCGTGCCGCGGTGATCCTGCCCTTCGAGGAGAGACTCCTCCGCGGGCACGGCGTGAACGCGGCCTTCGTCGGCCACCCGCTGCTCGACCGCGCCCGCGAGCTGCCCGATCCCGGCGAAGCCAGACGTGCGCTGGGACTCCACCCCGAGCGTCCGGTGCTGGCCCTCTTCCCGGGCAGCCGCGCGCAGGAGATCGCCCGCCACCTGGACCCGTTCGTCGCCGCCGCGCGGGAGCTGCAGCGCCGCGATCCGTCGCTCCAGGTGATCGTGAGCTCGGCGCCGCACGTCTCCATTCCGGCCGACCGGTGCCCCTTTCCGCTCGTGCACGCTGCCTCCTTCACCGTCTTCCGCGCCGCGGACGCGGCGCTGTGCAAGAGCGGCACGACCACCCTGGAGGCGGCGATCGCCGGCTGTCCCCTCGTGATTGCCTACCGCACGAGCGCCCTCGAGTACGCCTTGGCGAAGCGCATCGTGAAGATCCGGTTCATCGGGCTCGTGAACATCGTCGCCGGCCGAGCGATCGCGCCCGAGTTCGTGCAGGAGGCGCTGACGCCCCAGGCACTGGCGCAGGCGCTCGCTCCGTTGCTCGATCACCACAGCGCCGAACGCACGGAGCAGGTTCGGGCGCTGCGCGCCGTTCGCGACTCGCTCGGCGAACCGGGAGCCGCCACGCGAGTGGCAGCGATGGCGCTCGAGCTGGCGCAGGACGCGCCGGCTGCGGCGCGCATATGAGCATCGTGTCATGAGCGACGACGTCCGCAGGCTCCGGTGGACGGTGCGGCTCGGTGCCGCCGCGCTGCGACTGCTCGCCAGCACCTGGCGCGTGCGCGCCGTGAACGACGGGCCGTTGAACGAGGCGCGACGCACCGGCCAGCCGGTGCTGTTCGCGCTCTGGCACGGTGAGCTGCTGCCGCTGCTCTGGCACCAGCGCGGGCGAGGAGTCGCCGTCGTCATCAGCGAGCATCGGGACGGGGAGATCATCGCGCAGATCGCGGAGTCGCTCGGATACCGGACCGTGCGCGGCTCGTCCTCGCGCGGCGCGAGTCGGGCGCTACTCGGCCTCGCGCGCGAGATGGAGCAGGGGCACGACGGCGCGATCACTCCCGACGGACCGCGAGGGCCGGCGCGCGTCTTCGCCCCGGGTGCGGCGGTGGCGGCGCAGCGCACCGGCGTGCCGATCGTGCCCATTCGCGCCAGCGCCTCGCGCGCCTGGCGACTGAAGAGCTGGGACCGGTTCCTCATTCCCAAGCCGTTCGCGCGGGTGACGGTGACGATGGGGCCGTTGACCCGGGTCATCGCCGAGTCGCCGCGAGCGGCAGCGGAGCAATCGGGGGAGCTGCAGCGCATCCTCGACGCGGTGCCTGGCGCATGAGCGACCGCTGGCCGGAGCGAGTGTGGTTCGGCGGCGGACCATCCTCGCGGCTGCTGCGGGGCGCGCTCACGCCGGCCAGCTGGCTCTACGCCGGTGCGACCGCCCTCCGGAACAGGCTCTACGACGCCGGCGCGCTGCAGTCTCTCGCGCCGTCGCTCCCCGTACTCTCCGTCGGCAACCTCAGTGTGGGGGGAACGGGGAAGACGCCGGTCGCCGCGTGGGCGGCCGGTCGACTCCTGGACGCCGGGGCGCGGCCGGCCATCGTGCTGCGCGGCTACGGCGGGGACGAGTCGCTCGTGCACCAGCGGTTGAATCCGACGGCGGTCGTCGTGGCCGATGCGGACCGGCTGCGGGGCGTGGCGCGCGCTCGCGCGTCTGGGGCGGACTGCGCCATCCTCGACGATGCCTTTCAGCATCGTCGCATCCAGCGCACGGAGAACTGGCTGCTCGTCGCGGCGGAGCAGTGGCGTCCCGGCCAGCGGTGCCTTCCCGCCGGCCCCCTTCGTGAGCCGCCGGCCGGCGTGCGGCGCGCGTCGCTCATCGTCGTCACCCGGAAGTCGTTCGGCCGGGAGCAGGCGGAACAGGTCGTGGCGCGCCTTGCCGAGAGAGGCGTGCAGGTGCCGGTCGCCCTCTTTCACCTTGCTCCCGATGGACTGCGTCGCGCGCGAGACGACTCGCCAGCGCCGCTGGCCGTCCTCGATGGCGCGCGCGTGCTGGCGATCGCCGCCGTGGGCGCTCCTGACGCGTTCTTCGCCCAGCTGCGCGTGCAGGGCGCGCGCGTCCAGGAAGCCGCCTATCGCGACCACCACGCGTTCGACGCAGCCGACGCGCGCTCGCTCGCCACGCGTGCCGCCGCGCATGAGCTGGTCGTCTGCACCCTCAAGGACGCCGTCAAGCTCGCTCCGCTCTGGCCCCAAAACGGGCCGGAACTATGGTATGTTTCCCAGACTGCAGTCGTCGAGCGCGGCGCGGACGCACTCGACGCCTCACTCAGGAACCTTCTCGCGGCGCGTGTTGGCGCGCCCCCAACCGCCGGCCCTGCCGGCCCGGATCCCCGAGATCATGGCTACCGATCTTCGCCTGCCCACCAATAGAATCGTGATGCCGGACAAGGACCATCCTCTGGACGAGAACAATCCGTTCGAGGGGATGATGAGCCGCTTCGATCGGGCCGCCCAGCTGCTCGACCTGGAGCCGGGACTGTACAAGGTGCTGCGCCATCCCGAGAAGCAGGTCATCGTCTCGGTGCCGGTGATGATGGACAACGGCGAGGTCGAGGTGTTCACCGGCTATCGCGTGCTGTACAACACGTCGCGCGGACCGGCCAAGGGCGGCATCCGCTTCGACATGCAGGTGAACATCGAGGAAGTGAAGGCGCTCGCGGCCTGGATGACGTGGAAGTGCGCCGTGGTCAACCTGCCCTTCGGCGG
>CAMLIU010000389.1 GCA_946479995.1 uncultured Gemmatimonadota bacterium
TCATCGCGGGTTGAGCCGGATCGGCCCCCTGAACGTCCGCACGGTGACGTGCGCGCCCCCGTCGCCGAGCTGGACGCGGAGCGCACGAGTGCGTGGCGCGCTCGATACGGCCGGTCGCGCTCCCGTGAAGCCGTTCTCGATCGTGCCGCTGATCGTGGACAGGTCGAACACGCCACTCACGCTTCGCGGCAGCCGGAGGTCCACCGCCCCCTCGTGGTTGGACATCTCCAGCAGCGCGTCGACGGGAGGTGCGCCGAGCACGCGGATATCTCCCCTCACCGAGGAGAGCCGGCCGCGCCGAACGCTCCCGCTGGCGACGTTGAGAGTGCCGGCGATGGTGGAGAGGTCCACGTCCTCGGCCACGCCGCGCAACGTGAGCGTCCCGTCCCCCGTCCTCGCCCGCACCCAGGGCACGGCCGCGGCGAGGTCGATGTTCCCGGTCATCGTCTCCGCGTCGATGGAGCTCGCCGAGCCCGAGAGCCGGATGGAGCCCGAGACGGAATAGAACCATCCCGACACGTCGGCGCCCGTGATGTCCGCGCTCGCGCTCTTGATCGACATCCGGCTCCTGCGCGGCAGGTAGATCACGAGGTCCGATCGGCGCGAGTCGCCGCCCTCCACCGGGTCCTCAACGCCCAGCTTCACGCCTCGTGACGAGCCGCCGAAGAAGAACTGCGCTCCACGCGCGACGCGCCCGCGAACCACGATCGAGTCGCGATCCCAGCCCACGAGGCGAATGGAGCCGGCGGGGTTGTAGACCTTGATCGCGGCGGTGGCATCGAGAGCACGGGCGCGCAGCACGGGGAGCTGAGCGCTCGCGCGGCCGCTGGCCGCCGCGCCAATGAGGATCGCCATCATGTGGATGTGCGCGCCACGGACCAGCGCTCCCAGGCGGTCACGACGCATTGTCCACCTGCTTGAGGAGGTCACGCTTCTGTCGGTACGAGGCGGCGAGCAGCTGCCGAAGCGCCGGATTGTTCGGGTCACGCGCCAGCGCGTCGGTGAGCTCGGCGATCGCGCCGTCGATGATCTTCAGGTCGCGGTCGACGCTCGCCGCCGTCGCCGGACGCATCGTCGAGCGGCGCAGCTCCAGCTCCTCCAGCAGCGATCGTACCTCCTCCTCGTATGCGCGCGAGGAATCGGCGATGCTGATCGCCATGGCCGTGCCGGCCGCGGGGGTGACGACGACGTTCACTGGCTGGCGCGTCTCGCGTCCGAGCGTGAATGCGAGCACCAGCGCCGCGGCGGCACCGGCGACGAGCACTGCCTGCCGTGCCCGGCGCCACGGGCGCCGCGCTTCCGGTCCGCCACCGAGCGACACGACCTTGCCGCGCTCGATGCGGGAGCGGATGGCGGGCCAGAGCGCGTCGAGCTCGGCGTCCGGCCTGTCGGGAGGCTGCTCCAGGCGAGTCATGAGAGAATGGAGGCGGGCCACGTCGTCGGCACACGCCGCGCACTCCGCGGCGTGCGACTCGGCGTCGGCTCGCCGATCAGGCGGGAGCGAGCCATCGGCCATGCCGTGCCGCTCCTCCTCGGTGAGGTGCGCGTCGAGGCGCACAGGTGAGTCCGTCATGCGTCGAGGTGTCTCATGAGCTGTCGCCGTGCCCGCCAGAGCTGGGCGCGGACCGTACCCGGGGCGAGACCGAGCATCCGTGCGATCTCGTCGTGCGCGTAGCCTTCCATGTCGTGGAGCACGAACACCGTGCGTGCACCGGCGGGGAGCCGCGCGATCGCCGCGTCCAGATCGATCCGCGCTTCCACGCCCTTCTCGGGCGAGTCGGTGGCCGGTGCACCGTCGTCGGCATCTTCGTCGACGAACCGGCCGACGTCACGCTTCGCGACGCGCAGCTGGTTGAGGATGAGATTCACGCCTACCCGATGCAGCCAGGTGCCGAAGGCGCTCTCGCCGCGAAACGATGCCAGCCGCTCCCAGGCGCGGACGAAAACGTCCTGCACCATCTCGCGCGCGGCGCCGTCGTCGCCGAGCATCCGGCGGGCGAGGGCGTGCACGGCTGGCGCGTGAACGCGATACAGACGCTCGAAGGCGACGACGTCGCCCTGCTGCGCGCGACGAACGACGTCGTCGGCGAGTGGAGCGGGGACGTCGTTCGCCGTCACGAGGGGACGGACCAGTGCACGGTGGGTCGGCGTCACGCCGGTGTGCTCGCGTTCACCGCGCGGCGAGCGCGAGCGCCGAGTCCACCTCCGCCGCGCTGACCTGGCGCGGAAGGGCGATCCCCGAGCTCATGCGCGTCGGCACCCGCGTGGAGGCGACGCTGCCGGTGCCGTCGAGGGTGACGAGCGCCGTGGTGCTGCTGAGCAGGGTGATGCGCAGGACCCATGTGCCTTCGGCCGGCCACTGGCGACGGACGGCGTAGACGTCGGGGCGCGAGGTGGCATCGAAGCGAAGCGGGATGCTGCGTCGTGCGCCGCGGACGAGCCCCTCCGCGCTGCCGGAGAGGTCGGCGACGGAGGTCCGCCCTTCGCGCACTGCCGTATGCACGAGCAGGACGGCGCCGCGCGCATCGGGAGCGAATGGATTGACCGGTGACTCGATGGAGAGCCAGGGCGGCCACTTGAGCGCCGCGGCGCTGGTGACGGTGGTGCTGGCGAGAACGAGCGCGAGCGCGATGAGCGGTGCGGCGATTCGGTGGCGCACAGTGACCTCCAATCGGGCGGGACGGACAGTCCCGGGTGATGAGCCGCGCCCACAGGTGGGCGCATGGATTGGATGGTGGAAAGCCGGCGATTGCTTACCGATCCGACAAAGGCGCGATGGGGCTCACTCGACGCCGAGTGAGCCCCATCCATAGTGCGATCCCGAAGCGCGTTCTACCAGATCTTCACCCGATCTTCCGGCGCCCGGTACATCCGGTCGCCCGGCTTC
>CAMLIU010000390.1 GCA_946479995.1 uncultured Gemmatimonadota bacterium
TGCACGTGGCCGACCTCGAGATCGACCAGGCCACGCGCGAGGTACGCCGCGCCGGCGAGCGCATCGACCTCACGCCCAAGGAGTACACGGTGCTCGAGTACCTCGCGCGCCACGCCGGGCGCGTCATGAGCCGCACCCTCATCACCGAATACGCGTGGGGCTACCATTTCGACCCCGGCACGAACATCGTGGATGTGGTGATTAACCACCTGCGCAAGAAGATCGACGCGAAGCACTCGCGGAAGCTGATCTCCACGGTGCGCGGCGTCGGATACGTGCTGAAGGAATAGCATGGCCACGCTGCGCGCGCGGCTCACGGTCGCCTATGCGTTCGCCCTCGTCGGCAGCCTGATCGTCTTCGCGGTCGCGCTGTACGTGGCGCGCAGCGCGCGAGGGATCCAGCAGCTCGGCCCGGTGGCGCTCGGCCAGGGCGACCGCGCACTCGCCTACCTGCGCGCGGCCACCCTGCAGGGCGATACGCTCACCACGCTCCGTCGCGTGGGAGAGGGCCCGAACGACCTGCGGGTGTCCGGCACCGAGGAGCTGCGCGCCCTGCTCGAGCGCGTGCCGGGTTACTTCATCGTTTACGACAAGGACGACCGGCAGATCTACAGCTCCATCGGTATCCGCCAGCTCCCCGCCGAGGACCGCGCGGCGATCGACGAGACGGCGGTGCGGCTCCGTCCCGACGGGGAAGGGGCGCTCGTCTCGGTCAGTGATTCCCTGTTCGGCGGACGCCTCCTGCTCGCTGCCCGCCGCGATTCCGTGCTTCTGCCGAACATCACGCGTGTGGTCGCCGGGGTGCCGACCTCGCTCGCCGAGCTGAGTCCGAGCCTGCTCGTGGGCACGATGCTCGTCGTCTTCCCGTTCATCGTCCTCCTCTCCATTGCCGCATCGTACGTGATCGCGGGACGGGCCATCGAGCCGGTGGAGACGCTCATCAACGAAGTGGAAGCCATCACCGACGGCCGTTCGCTCCACCGCCGGCTCCCTTCGGACCTCGGCAACGACGAGCTGTCGCGACTGGGAATCACGCTGAACGCGATGATCGCCCGCCTCGAGACCTCGTTCGGCGCCCTGCGCCGCTTCACGGCGGACGCGAGTCACGAGCTCAAGACGCCGCTCACCGTCCTCAGGGCCGACGTGGAGCGCGCGATGCACCCGAATTCCGCCGGCGGCGAACGGATGCAGGCGCTCGAGGAGGCGCTGCAGGAGACCACCCGCATGGCGGACCTGGTGGACAGCCTGCTCACCCTCGCGCGCGCCGACGAGGGGCGGTTCGACCTGCATCGGGAGCCCATCCCGATGATCCCGCTCGTCCGCGACGTCTACGAGACCGCGGTCATCCTGGGAGAGGAGGCGGGGATCGACGTGAGCCTCTCCGTGCTGGAGGACGGCACGGTGAACGGCGACGTGCGCCGCCTGCGCCAGCTCTTCCTCAACCTCATTACCAACGCGATCAAGTACACGCCGCGTGGCGGGCGCGTGGAGCTGTCGCTCAGCCAGCGCCTCGGCCCGGAGATCGCGTTCACCGTCCGCGACACGGGGATCGGCATCTCCGCCGCCGACCTGCCGCACGTGTTCGATCGGTTCTGGCGCGCCGACCGCGCGCGATCACGCGCGAGCGAGCGCGGCGGCTTCGGGCTCGGCCTCGCCATCAGCCAGTGGATCGCGCAGGCGCACGGCGGCCGGATCACCGTACAGTCGCGGCTCGGACGCGGCTCGTCGTTCACCGTCACCCTGCCGCTGGTGAGCGAGCCGACGGCTCCGCTGGCGTCCGATGAAGGCGCGACGCGCGAGCCGTACGACATGAGAGCATAATTTTTCCTTCACGAAAACTTAATCCGCCTGCGGTTCCTTCCGACGCCGTGGCCGCTAGCTTCCGTTTCGACGTGGAAGTGTCCCGCCTTCAGCCAACGGTAGGTTCACGCGGACATGTTCAACAACCTGATCGAATCGAAGCCCAAGAAGCAGCGCACGACGGGCGGCCTGATCATCAGCGGCGTGCTCCACGCCGTGCTGATCACGGCGGCTGTGTACGGTACGCTGCAGGCCAAGGAGCAGCTGGAGAAGCCCAAGGCCGAGAAGGTCGAGTTCGTCGAGATGAAGAAGAAGGACGAACCGCCTCCGCCGAAGGAAGAGCCGAAGCCGCCGCCGCCGGACGTGGTGGCCGCACCGCCACCGCCGAAGGGGTTCCAGGTGCTGACGGCGCCCATCAAGGTGCCGGACGTGCTCCCCGACATCGACCTCTCCAAGAAGGTCACCGACGAAGCCGACTTCTCGGGCAAGGGCGTCGCGGGTGGCAAGGCCACCGGCGTCGTGGGAGGCACCGCGCCCGTCAACACGGACCAGCCCTACTTCGAGTTCCAGGTGGAGAAGCAGGTGACCACCGCGCCGGGCTCGCCGCAGCCGCGCTATCCGGACATGCTCAAGTCGGCGAACGTGGAAGGTGAAGTGCTCGCGCAGTTCGTCGTGGACACCACTGGCCGCGCCGACATGAGCACCTTCAAGGTCCTGAAGTCCAGTCACGAGCTCTTCACGCAGTCCGTCCGCAACGTCCTGCCCCAGATGCGCTTCTATCCCGCCGAGATCGGCGGCCGGAAGGTGAAGCAGATGGTGCAGCAGCCGTTCACCTTCGCGCTCACCAAGTAAGACACCTACCGGAGATAACGCACAATGGATGTCTCGCTTCTCGGCCTGTGGCACCAGATGGGCAGCTTCGCCAAGGGCATCGTCATCGTCATGGCGCTCATGTCCATCTACTCGCTGACCATCATGGTCTCCAAGTGGTGGAGCCTTCGCGCCGCCCAGAAGGAAACCCGCAAGTTCGCCCCCGAGTTCTCGCAGTTCCTCGAGGAGGACAACCTCACCGAGGCGATCAAGCTCG
>CAMLIU010000391.1 GCA_946479995.1 uncultured Gemmatimonadota bacterium
ACGTTGCGGTCGGTGACGGGGAGGCCAAGCGTCTGGTACACGGCGGGGAGCACATTCCAGACGCGCGCGGCGGGTGCGGCGACGATGCGCTTCGAGGGGTCGTCGCCCTGCGTCATGGAGATCGTGCGGCCCGGCGCCCCCGCCACCGTGGCGACGCGCACCGTCTGCTCGGTGGGCGGCGGAGCGGGTGTGTTCTGCTGCGACGACGCACAGGCGCAAAGCAGCGCGGCCGAGACGACGGCGAGACGGCGCATCGAGAGATCCTGGTGGGTGACCGGGGAGACGATACGAGCCGCTGCCGAGACTGTCCAGCAGCACGCGTGCTGCGTGTTGCGTGCTGCGTGTCAGCAGGCGGGGACGAGCGTGGCGACGGGAGTGCCGGCTGCACCACCGGGCTGCGACAGCACGAACGTGGAGAGCTGACCCGGCAGGAGGTTCATCGTACCCGCATCGAAGACGAGGGTGTGCGTGGTCGCGAAGGTGAATCGCACCTGGCTGGTGCCGGGATCCACGTTGAAGAAGCCGGTATTGCTCCCGAATCCGATGCTGGCGGTGCTGGGCACGTCGAGCGGCCCGTTGCGCGGCGTGATGTAGACGTCGAGCGATCCGAGTCCGGGCGCCACGTCCACGATGCGCAGGCCGGCGAGACCACTGGTGGGAATGAACTCGTCGGCGAGGGTGAAGGTCTGGATGGAGCCGGCATCCGACACGAACGCGATCACCGTATAGGATGTCCTCGACGCGATGGTCGGGGCGAAGCTGCCGATGTCGCTCACGGCACCGGCCTCACGCAAGCCGAGGTTCGAGGTGGCCGGATCGACGCGGATGCAGGCGCTCGTCGTGCCGCCGGTCACGTGGCCGCTCCCGCCCACCACCTGGCCGTTGCTGGTGAGGTCGAGCGTGGTGCCGGTGGCGTTGACGATGCGGAGGAGCGCGTCGTTGACGCCGCCGCCCACCCCGGAGATGCCACTCCCCATGTTGCAGCCAGAGAGGGCAGCGACGGCGAGCGCGGCGATGACGCAAGTGGAACGTGACTTCATGGCGATTCCCGGAGTGAAGTGAGCGCGAGCGCTGCGGCGAGGCCATCCTCATCCACCGTCGCCACGTGCGTCGTGGCGACGTCGCGCACGGCGGGCTCGGCGTTTCCCATCGCGACAGGCATGCCAACGATCCGCATCGTGCTCAGGTCGTTGGCGCTGTCGCCCACCATCATCACACGCTCCAGGGGCACGCCGTACACCTCGGCAACCTGTCGCACGGCGGACGCCTTGTCCACGCCCTCCGGCGTGACGTTGACGAAGCTGACGTCGGGGATGACGGGGGAGAGCGAATGTGAGAGCATCAGGCCATCGTGCGGTTCGGCGATGACCTGGTCCGCTTCGTCGTGCGAGACGAGCCACTGCGCGCGCACCACGGGGCCGGCCAGGGAACGCAGGTCGCGGGTGTTGAACGGAACGCCCAGCAGGTCGGCGTGGGCGCGGGTGCGGGGCGTATCCATCTCCACCGCATACGTCGTGTCGGTATACAGCTCGAGCGGCCGCCCGCGCTCCCGCGAGCGCTCGATGAGCATCGCCACGAGCGCGGGGGCGATGGCGCGTGATCGCGTCTCGCCGCTGCCGAGATTCGCGATGCTCGCCCCGTTCTGGAAGACGTGCCAGCCGTTCGCGTCCAGCCGGTCGGCGTAGCTGCGCGTGATGCCGAACGCCGGGCGGCCGGAGCAGAGCACCAGGCGAACGCCGCGCGCACGGGCGTCCGCAGCGGCGCGCCAGACGGCGTCGCTCACCGTGCCGGAGGATCCGACGAGCGTACCGTCGACGTCGATGCACACCATTTCGATCACGCGGACATGATAAGCGAAGGGCGGGCCGAGGTGCCACGTTGTCGTAGCTGACCGCGCGGCTGCGCCGGTCGAAGGAAAGGCGCACTGCTTGCACCGAGGCTCGGCATGAGGAAGCACGAAATCGTGGCCTATCGAGGCTTTGCCGGGGACACGCGGGCGCTCGTCCAGGGGCGCGTGCTGGAGGCGAAGGAGATTCCCGCAGCATCGGCGACGGATTCCCTCTGGCGCAACCTCGTCAGCACCTTCATGCGCGTGGACGCCGATCCACTGCCGCACGCGCGCGTGCGCGTCACGCTCGGCGGCGCGGAGCACGAGGTCACGGCCGACGACGAGGGGTTCATCCGCGAGTGGATCGAGCTGCCGGCGCCGCTGCCGGCGGACGAGCCGTGGCACCCGGTAGACCTTCGCCTGCTTCCCTCGGAGGGCGCCGGAGAGGCGCAGGCCACGGGACACGTGCGCGTGCTCACCGGCACGCCGACGTACGGTGTGATCAGCGACCTGGACGACACGGTGATCCAGTCGCGGATCACCAGCTTCCTCCAGGCGGTGCGCACGGTGATGCTCGGCAATGCGCGGACGCGGCTCCCCTTCCCGGGAGTGGCGGCGTTCTATCGCGCGCTCGAGCGTGGCGGCGACGGCACGCGCCTGAACCCGATCTTCTACGTCTCCAGCAGTCCGTGGAACATCCACGACATCATCGCCGAGTTCATGGACGTGCAGGGGATCCCGCGAGGGCCGGTCAGCCTGCGCGACTGGGACATCGTGCTGTCGGCGCTGACGTCGAGCCACCTGGGGACGTTCAAGGAGCCGGTGATCCGCGACATCCTCGACCTCTATCCATCGCTGCCGTTCATCCTGATCGGCGACAACAGCCAGAAGGACCCGGAGATCTACCGCGGCATCCTGGACCGCTACCCGGGCCGGATCCTCGCGATCTACATCCGCAACGTGGACGCGAACCCGGAGCGTTCGGCAAGCGTGCAGGCGCTGGCGCAGGAGGTGCTGGCGGCCGGCTCGACGCTCGTGCTGGCGGACGACACCCACGC
>CAMLIU010000392.1 GCA_946479995.1 uncultured Gemmatimonadota bacterium
TGGGCAGGGTGGAGCGGCCAGATGCGGCTCGCCTTCCTCGCCGTGACGACGGTGCTGCTCCTCTCGGTGATCGCGCGCTCGGTGGCGCCCCTGCTCGCCCGCCGGTCGGTGGATCCCGCCGCCGCCGCGGCACAGGAGCGCCCGTACATCGCCACGCGCCACACCTACACGCGCCGCGCCTACGGGGTGGATCGCATGCGCCCCGACACGATCGGCGCCGGCTTCGCGACTGCGCCCGACGCCGCGCGGGGCGTCGCCATCTGGGACGGAGAAACGCTCGCCGCCGCGGCGCAGCGCCTGCGCCGCGTGCGCATCGTCGGCGACGGGGCGGGCTGGCAGGAGACCGGGGGGATGCTCACCGCCCTCCTCGTCGAGCGCAGCAGCGACGCGATCCCCGACGGCCGCGACGCGTGGGGGATCGGCCGCTTCGATCCCACCACCGCTGACGATCGCGGAATGCCCGTGCGGCTCGCCGGCAGCGGACGCGGACTGGATGAGACGCTGTTCGACGAACCGGCGGTGTTCGACTCGGCGCCCGCGTACAGCGTGCTCTCCGATTCGCTCGGCCGCGTGGCCGGCGTCGAGATGGTCTCCACCCGGTCGCGCATCGCGCATGCGTGGGCGCTGCAGAATTACCGGCTGCTCTTCGGCGATCTGCCCCTGGACCGCCCGACGATCGTGCGGCGGCGGGACGTGCGCGACCGGGTGCGCGAGCTCGTCCCCTTCTTCGTCCAGGGCAGTGAAGTGCTTCCCGTGGTCGCCGGCGATTCGCTCTACTGGGTGCTTGAGCTGTACTCGGCGTCGGCGTCCTACCCACTGTCGGAGCGATTCGTGCTCCTCGGCGAGGAGCGCGGCTACCTGCAGCACGCCGCCACGGCGCTGATCGAGGCCATGAGCGGGCGCGTACGCCTCGTGCTCGACGCCAGCCCGGATCCCGTCGCCTCGAGCTGGGCGGCGCGCTTTCCCCGTATCTTCGTCTCCGTCGGCTCGCTCCCCGCGTCGCTGCAGGGTGCCTTGCCACCCATCACCGACGGTGCCCGCGTACAGGGCCTCGCCTTCGCGACGTCTGGGTTCCGCGGCGACAGCCTGGAGCTGCGCCACTTCGCCACCCTCGACGGCGCGGATTCGGCCGCATCACGCGAGCCTCTACGCTTCGACCTTCCGCACGGGGGCGTCGCCGCCGCGTGGACCCTTCTCGATGACCGCGAGCGCGTGCGCGGGCTCGTCGCGGCGGAGGGGGGAGCGCAGCGCGTCACCGCCTGGATCCCGCTCGTTGGCGGCGACGTACGCTGGGGAACGGTGCTCGACCAGCTGCGCGGCGCCGACACGACCGCCCACGAGAACGGCGTGGTGCGCGCACCGGCCCGCGTCGTGCCGGTCGCCGGGCACCCGGTGTACTTCCAATCCGTGTTCCAGTGGCTGCCCGGCGGGACGCCCCGCCTCGTCCACGTCAGCACGCTCGTCGGAGACTCTGTCCTCGTCGCACCTACCCTCGC
Organism: uncultured Gemmatimonadota bacterium; assembly: GCA_946479995.1. The sequence continues at coordinate 1,497 of CAMLIU010000392.1, forward strand.
CGCCGCCCTCGGCGGCCAGATCGGTGCCGACTCGACCCGCGCCGCACCACAGCCCTTCCGCGTTCGTGCGGACAGCCTGTATCGCGTCATGCGCGCAGCCCTCGAACGCGGCGACTGGGCCTCGTTCGGTCGCGCCTTCGACGCGCTCGGCGCCGCGATTCGGCGGCCCGCCCCATGAGCTTGCTCCTCGGGTGGGGCGCTTCTAGCTTGCCAGTGCGACCACGATGACCGCCTCGAGAGCACGGACCGCAGTGATCGCGCTCGGCGGCAACGCGCTGGCGCCCGCGGGCGAGAAGAGCACGATCCACGACCAGTTCCGGCACGCGCGGGAGAGCCTCGGTCCGATCGTCGATCTCGTCGCCGATGGATGGAACGTCTGCGTGGTTCACGGCAACGGTCCGCAGGTCGGCGACGAGCTGGTGCGAAACGAGATCGCGCGACGGGAAGCCAACCCGCTGCCACTCGGTGTGCTGGTGGCGGCGACCGCCGGCTGGATCGGCTACATGGTGCAGCAGTCGCTGGAGAATGCGCTTCGTCGCGCCGGGTCGGCGCGCGACGTCGCGACGGTGATCACGCAGGTGGAGGTGCTGGCGAACGATCCCGCGTTGGCGAATCCGACGAAGTTCATCGGCCAGACGCTCTCCGACGCACGTGCCGAGGAGCTGCGCCGCGAAGGACATGTGGTGAAACAGGATGGACGAGGCAACCTCCGGCGCGTCGTCGGCAGCCCCCGTCCGCAGGCGATTCACGAGCTGCGCACCATCCGGCAGCTCGTCGAGTCGGGGACGGTCGTGATCGCGTGCGGTGGCGGCGGCGCGCCGATCTACGACGACCCGGTGAAGGGTTGGGAAGGGATCGATGCGGTGGTGGACAAGGATCTGGCGTCGGCGGTGCTGGCGCGCGACCTCGAGGCCGCCCTGCTGCTGATCCTCACCGACGTGGACGCGGTGTACGCCGACTGGGGTACGCCGCAGCAGCGCCCGCTCCCCCGCCTCACGGTGGAGGACGCGGAGAGCATGGATCGCGCGGGAGCGTTCGGCGAGGGCAGCATGGCGCCGAAGATCCGCGCGGCAATCGACTTCGCGCGGCGCACGGGCGGCCGCGCGATCATCACCGAGCTCGCTCGCGGCCGCGAAGCCGTGCGGGGCGAGGCGGGAACGACCATCACAGCGGAGAAGGCGTGAACATCCACGAATACCAGGCCAAGGAGATCCTGCGCGCCGAAGGCGTGCCGATCCCGCCCGGCGAGGTCGCCACGACCCCCGAGCAGGCCGAATCGATCGCGAAGAAGATGGGCGGCATGGTCGTCGTCAAGGCGCAGGTCCACGCCGGCGGACGTGGCAAGGCGGGCGGCGTGAAGCTCGCCAAGAC
>CAMLIU010000393.1 GCA_946479995.1 uncultured Gemmatimonadota bacterium
AGGCGGTCTACAACAGCTGGGGCCCCGGGATGTACGACGCCCGCTACAACCTCGATGGCCAGAGCGACCCGGCGGTGATCCCACCCGCCTATGGCCTCAACGGCGTGGCGAAGGAGATCTATACAGGGGACGGCCCGGTATCCTATTGGAACGCCTACGTGGCGGTGACCCAGATGCACGGTCAGGGCACCTTCCAGGACACTCGGCTCGGCATCAACGTCGTGAAGACGCCGGATCTCGTCACTCCTTTGCTGCCAGCATTGCGGCAGTATCAGTTCAGCTTGGGCGTACCTCGGCCCGCTCCCTCGACCATCGACCAGGTGGCGGCGAGCCGAGGAAGGGCGCTGTTCGAAGGGGCGGCGAGCTGTGCGCGCTGCCATTCGGGGGCGTTGCTCACCGACGTGAACGCCGGCGTCCTCCACACACCGGCAGAGGTCGGCCAGGACGCGACCTTCGCGTCGCGCAGCGCCACCGGACGCTACCGCACCACGCCGCTGCGCGGGCTCGCCGGTCATGCGCCGTACTTCCATGATGGCAGCGCGAAGACGCTCGCCGACGTGGTGGTACACTACGACCAGCTGCTCAAGCTCGGCCTTTCGGCTCAGCAGCGCAGCGACCTCGTGGAGTACCTGAAGACGCTGTAGGTGGGTTCGAGCGCGCGTCGAATCGAGCTCGACGCGCGGTGCGGCGGGAGATGCGTGACATGTGTTGCCCGCATCTTGCCCATGTGACGCCTGTCACCCATTCGCCGCGCCGTGAACCCACCGACCGAGACTTCGTCAGCAGACTCCGCCCACGCATCTTCCGTCGCCGAGCAGTTCTTCGCCGGCGGCGGGGAGATGCCGCGTCGCATCCGCGAGTTCGACTGGGGGTCGACTCCGCTGGGGCCGATCGAGCAGTGGCCACTCACGCTGCGCAGCACGGTGGACACGCTGCTGGCGTCGGCGTTCGCGAGCATCGTGCTGTGGGGGCCGGAGCTGGTCCAGGTCTACAACGACGCCTACGCGCGGCTCATCGGCGTGAAGCATCCCACAGCGCTGGGGCGCGGCAACCGCGAGGTGTGGCCGGAGGTGTGGGGGATCAACGAGCCCATCTACGAGCGCGTGCTGCGCGGGGAGACGGTCACGCGCGAGGATGCCCTCTACCCGCTGGCACGACGCGACGGCGGACTGGAGGACGTCTACCTCACCATCTGCTACTCGCCGGTGCGGGGCGACAACGGGGAGATTGCCGGCGCGCTGGTGACGATGTTCGAGACGACGTCGCGGGTGAAGGCGGCGGCGTTGGCGGTTGAGCGGGAGCAGCTGGACCGCGAGCTGGAGGTGGAGCGCGCGCGGCTGGAGGAGGTGTTCAAGCAGGCGCCGGCGTTTCTCGCCGTGGTGCGCGCACCGGACTGGCGCTTCGAGCTGGCGAACGATGCCTACTACCAGCTCGTCGGCAACCGGCCGCTCATCGGCCGGACCGTGCTGGAGGCGCTCCCCGAGGTGCGCGACCAGGGGTTCGTGGAGCTGCTGGAAACGGTGGTGGCCACCGGCCGCCCCTTCGTGGGGCGGGAGATCGCCATCTCGCTGCAGCGCGGAACAGGAGCGCCCGAGGAGCACTACCTGGACTTCGTCTACCAGCCGCTCACCGACGGTGACGGACACCCGGTGGGCGTGGTGGCGCACGGTCACGACGTCACCGAGCACACGCTGGCGCGACGGGAGCTGGAGCGCGTGAATGCCGAGCTGGAACGCAGCGCCGCCGAGCTGAGCGCGAGCGAGGAGCGGTGGCGCACCCTGTTCGAGCAGGCGCCGATGCCGGTGGCGGTGATGACGGGGCCGGACCACGTCTACACCCTCGTGAGCCCCCGCTACGCCGAGACGACGGCGGGATCGCGCGAGCTCATCGGCCGACCGCTGCGCGACGTCTTTCCCGAGATCGAGGGACAGGGGCTGCTCGAGCGCGTGGACAGTGTGTACCGGACCGGCGTGCCGTGGACGGCGGTGGAGCACCGCGTGCTCATCGACCGCAACGGGGACGGCACGCTGGAGGAGTACTGGTTCAACCTCGGTTACCAGCCGCTGCGCGACGCCTCGGGCGCGGTGTACGCCGTGGCGAGCGTGGCGTACGACGTCACGCCGCAGGTGCGCGCTCGCCTGGGCATCGAGATGGCGCGCGAGTTCGCCGAGGAAGCGCGGCGCGAGGCGGAGGAGGCGAACCACGCGAAGAGTGCCTTCCTCACGATGATGAGCCACGAGCTGCGCACCCCCCTCAACGCGGTCACGGGCTATTCCGATCTCCTGCTGATCGGGGTGCGCGGGGAGCTGAACGACGGGCAGCGCGAGGACGTGCAGCGCATCAAGCGCAGCGGCCAGTACCTGCTCGGCCTGATCAACGACATGCTGAACTTCGCCAAGCTGGAGTCGGGGCAGGTGGAGTTCCGGCTGGAGGACGTGGAGGTGGCGCCGCTGCTCGAGGGGCTGGCGGACCTCATCATGCCGCAGGTGCAGGCGAAGGGACTGCACTACCGGTTCAGCAGCTGCGACGTGTCGCCGGTGGTGCACGTGGACACGGAGAAGCTGCGGCAGATCCTCCTCAACCTGCTGGCGAACGCGGTGAAGTTCACCGAGCCCGGGGGCGAGGTGTCGCTCTCCTGCGGCGTCGAAGACGACATGGTGCGCATGACGGTGCGCGACACCGGGCGCGGCATCCCGGAGGACCAGCTCCGTCGCGTGTTCGATCCGTTCGTGCAGGTGGACCGGCACCTCACCCCCACCAGCCAGCAGGGGGTGGGGCTCGGCCTCTCGATCAGCCGCGACCTGGCGCTCGGGATGGGAGGGCGGCTGGAAGCGGAGAGCACGGTGGGCGAGGGGAGCGCGTT
>CAMLIU010000394.1 GCA_946479995.1 uncultured Gemmatimonadota bacterium
GCGCCGAGCGCGGCGCCACCGAGCAGGCGCGACCATGAAAAGACTCGTGCTGTCATGGCTCTCTCCGCGCGCTCTCGATCAGCGCCGCGATTCCTCGTTCGCCCCTGCCCCCTTCGCCTTCCCCTTCAGCACGGCCTGATCCTCCTCCCTTCGGCACGGCAGCGAGAACGCGAACACCGATTCCCCCTCGCTGAACTCGGCCCACGCCTTCCCTCCCAGCGATTCCGCCGTCTCGCGCACGATGCTGAGGCCGAGGCCCGTCCCCTCGATGCCCGGCGCGCTGACGGCGTGCGCGCGGAAGAACCGCTCGAACAGCCCGGCGCGATTGGCCTCCGGCACGCCGAGCCCGTTGTCGCGCACCCGGATCACCAGCTCGCACATCCCCTCCGCGTCCGCCTCGCTGGCCACGGCGTCCACCTCCACCCATTGCGTCGGCTTGTCCGGGTCGGCGTACTTGATGGCGTTCGACAGCAGGTTCGCCAGCGAGAGCTCCACCGCCGCCGCGTTCACCTCGATCGCCGGCAGGTCGCGAAGCCGGATCTCCACCCCCTTGGCCTGCGCGGCTTCGCGGAGCTGGCGCGCCGCCTCGCCCGCCGCGCGCGGCAGCGTCACGTGGCGCTGGTGTCGGCCGTCCGTCGTCCCCAGTCGCGAGAGCTCCACCAGGTTGTCGAGCATCCCGCGCATGCTCCCCACGTTGCGCAGCACCACCCCCGCCAGGCGCTGCCGCTCGTCGGCGCCCAGCGAATCGATCTCGTCGAGGATCTGCGCCGCGCCGATCGCCGCGCCGATCCGGTTCTTGAACTCGTGGGTCAGCGCCCGGTTGAAGGCGCGCAGCCGCTCCTCGCGCTCGCGGATGCGCGCGTTCGACCGCGCGAAGTACTCGGTGAACGTCGCCTGCTGGATGAGCGTCACGGCGTGGAACACGCGGTGCGCGCACATCATCAGCTCGCTGCGCGTGCACGGCGTGTCGAGGTCGTCCACCGTGCGGGCGAGGAAGGCGTAGAGCACGCCGCCGAACAGCTCGTACTCCTTGAGCAGCTCGTGCTCGTCGAACCCCTGCGCGTAGCGCAGCTCGCCCAGCTCCATCGCCTTCGCCACCACCGGCAGGTCGGAGCTGACGACGCGCGCCGGGTGCTCCACGTAATCCGCCACCCCCTCGATCAGGAGCGGCATGTGGTCGAGCAGCTCCTCGGTGGGGAAGACGAGGTTGGGGTGCAGGCGGACCCGCTCACTGATGCGCTCGAGCCACCGCGTCGTGAGCTCGTTGCGCGCCTGCCGGAGGCGCTCGGCAAGGACGGCGGCGAGCGGGCAGTGATCGGTGAGCTCCATTCCCCGGCTCGACGTCATTGGCTCAGCGTTGATGTACCGGCCGAACGTACCCGCCGGGCGTGAGGGGAGCAAGCGACCGTTCCGGGACCGGCGACACCCGCGGATCGGCGGCACGACCTTCGCTTTTTGGCGTCCCCATGCTGGAATCTTCCCACCAAGACCGGCCTTCGCCCCCGGGCGACGTGGACTTCCGCGCCCTCTTCCAGGCGCTGCCGCAGAACGTCCTCGTCCTCGCCCCGGACGCCCCGCGCTTCACCATTCTCGCCGCCAGCGACGCCTACTCGGCTACGTCGCTCGTGCCGCGCGAGCAGCTCCTCGGGCGGCCGGTGTTCGAGGTCTTCCCCGACGACAACCCGGACAACCCCGATCCTACCGGCGTCGCCGGGCTCCGCCGGTCCCTCCAGCAGGTGCTCCGCTCGCGCGCGCCGCACCACATGAACGTCCTCCGCTACGACCTCCGCCTCCCCGACGGCTCGTGGGCGGTGCGGTACTGGCAGTCCACCAACACCCCGGTCCTCGACGCCGACGGCGGGATCCGCTGGATCCTCCATGAGGCAGCCGACGTCACCGAGCGGGTGATCCAGGAGGAGGCCACCTTCGCCGCCGAGCGCCGCGCCGCCGAGCTGCGCGCCGTGCTGGAGAGCATGAACGACGCGGTGTACATCGGCACCGAGGACGGCATGACGCTCGTCAACGACGCCGCCGTCACCCAGCTCGGCTTCGCCAGCCGCGAGGACCTCGAGCGCTCCATCGGCGAGCTCGCCCGCATCATCCACACTCGCGACCCGGACACCGGGCTCCCCCTCGGCGAGGAGGACCAGCCCTTCACCCACGCCCTCCACGGCGAGCGGGTGGTGCGCAACATCCTCCTTCGCAACGTCGCCACCGGCGAGGATCGCATCGTGCGCTCCGCCGCCGCGCCGGTGATCGTGGACGGCCGCGTCATCGCCGCCGTCGCCGTGAACACCGACGTCACCCAGTTCATCCAGTCGCGCCGCGACCTGGAGGCGGCACGCGACGCCGCCGAGACCGAGTACCGCCGCAGCTCCGCCGTGCTGTCCAGCATCGCCGACGCCTTCTACCTGCTCGACCACGACTGGCGCTTCACCTACGTGAACGACGCCGCCGAGCCGCTGCTCCAGACGACGCGCGACAAGCTGCTCGGCCACACGCTGTGGGAGATGTTCCCCGGCGTGATCGGCTCTCCCTTCGAGGCCCCCTACCGCGAGGCGATGGCCACCGGCCGCGTCACCTCGGCCGAGGCGTACTTCCCTCCCCTCGGCACCTGGTTCGACGTGCGCACCTACCCGTGGGAGGGCGGGCTCATGGTGCACTTCCGCGACATCGGCGAGCGCAAGCACGCCGAGTCGGAGCGCGACCGCCTGCTGGAATACGCCGAGGAGGCACGCCGCGACGCCGAGGCGGCGAGCCGCGCGAAGAGCGAGTTCCTCGCCGTGATGAGCCACGAGCTGCGCACTCCATTGAACGCCATCGGCGGCTACGCCGAGCTGATGGAGCTCGGCATCCGCGG
>CAMLIU010000395.1 GCA_946479995.1 uncultured Gemmatimonadota bacterium
CACCACGGGTGCATCGGCGGGACGCGAGCGCGACGAGCCGTGACCGCCCTCGCTGGGCGGGCTCGCGGCTGGAGCGCCCGCTGGCTCGAATGCGGTGATGCCGAGCGCCGTGTTGAGATCGCGTACGAGGGCGTCCACCGGGACGGAGGCGATGCGCGCGGCGTCGTCCACGGTGACGAGGCGACCCATCACCTTTCGCATCGTGCGATTGCGCAGCTTGGTGAAGTGCGACGAATGGCGCACGAAGACCTCGACGAGCCCCTCATCCCGCGCGAGCACGTCGTTCACCCGATCGCCGGCAGCCACTGGCCGGCTGGAAACGGAGCTCATGCCGGGCCTCCGGCGTTACCGACAACGATGCGCGCGATCTGACTGATGAAGAGCAGCACGCCGCCGAGGAACATCAGGGCGCCGCAGCGGGTCACGTGCAGCGATGCCGTGGCGATGCCCACGGCGAGCAGCGAAACGCCGAGTCCCATGAGGGCGAGCTGCACGTGGGCCACGCGTGCCGAGAACATCTGCGCCACCGTGGGTGCAGTCCCCTTGCCCATGCGGTCCTTGAACCGCACGGTCCAGGCGAGCAGGGGGACGATCTTGTAGAAGAAGCCGACGACGTACATCACGATCCCGCCGAGCAGGCCGACCGTCACGTAGACGGTGGCGAGCCGCGGGTGCATCACGCCGGCGGCGAGCACCGCGGGGCCGAGCAGGGTGCTGACGGCGAGGAAGGTGAGCGCTGCGCCGGCGAAGCGCATGCCGACGTCGATCTTCTTCCGCACCCGTGACACGTAGAAGGAGCGTGCCTGCCAGAGGAAGCACGACACGCCGCCCATCAGCAGCGGCACCGCGGCCCACGTCACCACTTCGGTGCGGGTCGTGAGTCCCGCGGCAAGCGCCGGGACCCCGAGTGCCAGCAGCGTGAGAGCGCGCCTCGTCCAGCGCGTGTCACCGCCGTGCGAGAGAAGGAACATCGGCAACAAGCGGTGCGACACGCCGACCATCATCATGAGTGCCCAGCCGACGATGGCCACGTGCAGGTGCGTGGCGAGCACGATGATCCGCGCCGAGCCCAGGAAGCCGGTGTGGATGTTGTGCAGCAGCACCACGCCGAGCGACAGGGTGGAGGCGAGGAAGAAGATGGCGAGCGCAATGGCGCCCCAGGTGACGTCTCGGCTCTTCGCGCGCGGCAGGGTAAGGGCCACGTTACCGACGCCGAGGATGACGCCGATGCTCACGAGCGCGATGCCCGCGTGGTGGAGCATGGTGTTGCTCATGGCCACGCCGGCGGCGAACAGTCCCGCGCCGGGCGCGAAGGTCCAGAACTCGGCGTGACCCAGCCTGATGGAGCGGATCGGTGCGCCCAGAGCCACGGGAAGGAGCTGGTACAGCGCGCCGAAGATGGTGGTGGTGAGCCAGCCGAGGGTGAACAGGTGCGTGATCCCCGCCACGCGAGGCGACGGATACGCACCAATGGAGAGCTCGGGTGCGATCCACACGAGGCCGATAGTGCCGGCGAGCAGGTAGAAGGTGGCGGCGGCGAAGTGCTCACCGGCGAGCGCCACGTTGCTGCGCACGGGGACCGGCGACGCGGCCGGTGCCGCCGGCGGGCGCACGCTCGGTGCGGCGGCGGCCGGCGCGGTCACGAGATGGCCTCGTCGGCCACGTGCTGCCAGCCGAGTCCGACCGCCACGCCGCGCGCAATCGCATCGAACGCGGCTCCCGCCGTGCTGTGCGGACGCGCGAGCATCGTCGGCGTGCCGGCATCACCCTCGGCGACGATCGCATCGTCGAAGGGGATCGCGCCAAGGAATGGGGCGTCGAGCTCCTTCGCCACCAGCGCACCGCCACCCTTCCCGAATGGACCGCTCATGTTCTCCACCACGCCGAGCAGCGGCACCTCGAGGGTGCGGAACATCTGCGCGGCCTTGCGCGCTTCGGCCGCGGCCACGCGGGGCGGCTGCGTGACGACCACGGCGCCGGAGAGAACGACGGCCTGGGCGAGGCTGAGGGCGATGTCGCCCGTGCCCGGCGGAAGGTCCACCACGAGGACGTCCAGCTCCGGCCACGCGACGCCGCGCGCGAACTGCTTCACCGCCTTGCTCACCATCGGCCCGCGCCAGATGGCCGGCGAGTCCTCGCCAAGAAAGAAGCCGAAGCTGATCATCGGGACGCCGAAGGCGTCGAGCGGCAGGATGTACTTCTCCGGCGACATGCGCACGCGCTGCGCGCCGTCTTCCATGCCGAGGAGGATCGGGAGGCTCGGCCCGTAGATGTCGGCGTCGAGCAGTCCGGCGCGCAGCCCGCCGCGGGCCAGTGCGATCGCGAGGTTCACCGCCACCGTGCTCTTTCCCACACCGCCCTTGCCGGCGCCCACGGCGACGACGTGCTTCACGCTGGCGAGCTTCACCTGCTCGGCCCACGGGTCGGGCGTGCCGTGCGGCACCGGCGCCTTCTTCGGTGCCGGTGTTGGCGCGACGATCTCGACGGCGATGTCGGTGGCGCCGAGTGGGAGGAGCGCATCGCGGATGCTGGCGCGCAGCTTCCCGATGAGCGCGTCGCCGCGAGTGTGCAGGCCGAGCTGTACCTTCACGCGTCCGTCGCACACGGCGATGTGCTGCACCATCCCGAACGACACGATGTCGCGCGTCAGTCCCGGGTAGGGCACGTGTCGCAGCGCATCGGTGATGGAGTCCTTCGTGAGATTCTCCGCCGCCGGCGCGAGCTCTGTCTCGACTGGTCCATGCGTAGCCATGGACTGATGTTGCGACGGCGGGGGAGGAGGGAGTGTGACGGTTGTCTCAGGGCGAGAAGGCCGGAAGGCCGGAAGGCCGGAAGGCCGGAAGGCCGGAAGGCCGGAAGG
>CAMLIU010000396.1 GCA_946479995.1 uncultured Gemmatimonadota bacterium
CTCCTCGGTGGCGAGATGATCGGCGACGCGCTGGTCCACGTCCTTGTAGTGACCGCAGAGGATGGTGAGCTCCTCGCCAGCGGCGAAGCGCACGGCGTCCGACTGCGCGAAGCGACGACCACGCGCGCTGGTGAGCACGATGGGGCTCTTTGCGCCGAGCGCCTCCACCGCCTCGAAGAACGGTTCGGGCTTCATCACCATCCCCGCCCCGCCACCATACGGGTAGTCGTCCACCGAGCGGTGACGGTCGTGGGTGTAGTCGCGCAGGTCCACCACATGGTAGGTCACCTGCCCTGCCGAGGCAGCGCGCGCCGGAATGCTCAGGGCGAGGGGCGCCGTGAAGAACTCGGGGAAGATCGTGACGACGTTGATCCTCACTCGAGCAGTCCCTCCGGCGGCGTGACGACGATGACGCGCGCCTCGCGGTCCACCGAGGCAACCGTGCGGTCGTCCCATGGCAGCAGGATCGTCTCCCCCTCCCGGGGAGCGCTGCGTCGCACGTCCACGGCGAGGCCGAGCGGAAGCTCGAAGATCTCCTCGACGGTACCGATCGTGGTGCCGTCCTCGAGGTCCACGCGCATCCCGAGGAGGTCGTGCAGGTAGACCTCGTCCTCGTCGGGCGGTGGGACCTCGTGCTCCGGCACGAGCAGGTAGCGTCCGCGCCAGAGCTCTGCCGCGTTCCGGTCGGGGACCTCGGCGAAGCCGACGAGGAGTCCTTCGTTGAACGGGCGCACGGACCGAACGTGCAGCTCCTGTCGGTCGCGCGCGAGATCACCGGCGGCCGTGCCGGCAAAGACACGACGGCCGGACGCGAAGATCGCGTCCGGCTCGTCAGTCAACAGTTCGACCACGACCTCACCGCGGATGCCGTGCGCCTTGCGCACCCGCCCGACGATGAGGAACGCGGGATCGGGTGTGGGCATCCCGGTGCTGATCGCTAGGCCTCTTCCGCCTTGCCCTTCAGCGGGACCGCGTTGGCCTGGAGCTTCGCGGCGAGGCGCGTCTCGTGACGCTGCTTGAGGATGCCGGCCTTGCGGAGCAGCGAGCGGACGGTGTCCGAGGGCTGCGCGCCGACGTTCAACCAGTGGTTCACGCGCTCGGTGTTGAGGTTGAGGGCCTGATCGCCCGTGCGGGGCTGATACTGGCCGACGATCTCGATGAACTTGCCATCGCGCGGGCTCTTCGAGTCGGCGACGACGATACGGTACATGGGGGCCTTCTTGCGGCCCACTCGACGGAGGCGAATCCTGACCACTGGTTTTCTCCTGGCTTGGAAATCTGCTTCGGGCTCCTCGCGACGCCGGTAATTCCGGTGCGCACCCGGCCTTGCTACAATCGTGAACCGTGAACCGTTTACCGTGAACCGTGACTGCGTCTGGCGTGACGGTTCACGGTTCACCGTTCACGATTCACGTCCAAGGAATGTAACCTACCTCAGCCCCCCGAACATCCCCGGGGGCATGCGCATCTTTCCGCCGGCGCCGGCGCCCATCTTCTTCATCATCTTCTGCATCTCGCGGAACTGCTCGAGGAGGCGGTTGACCTCCTGGACGGGGCGGCCGCTCCCCTTGGCGACACGGGCGCGGCGCGAGCCGTTCATCAGGTCCGGCTTGCGGCGCTCCTCCTTCGTCATGGACAGCACGATGGCCTCCATGTGCTTCATGCGCCTGGGGTCGGCGCCCTTCACCTGCTTGAGCATCTTGGTGTTCACGCCGGGCAGCATCTTCAGGATCCCCTCGAGGGGACCGAGCTTCTCGATCTGCTTCATGGCGGTGAGGAAGTCCTCGAGGTCCATTCCTTCCTTGCGGACCTTCTTCTCCATCTTCTTCGCTTCCTCGGCGTCGAAGGCGCCCTGCGCCTTCTCGACGAGGGTGACGATGTCACCCTGCTGGAGGATGCGACCCGCCATGCGGTCGGGATGGAAGTCCTCGAGCGCATCGGTCTTCTCGCCGACACCGATGTACTTGATGGGCTTCTTGACCACGCCGTAGATGGAGAGCGCGGCGCCACCGCGCGCGTCGCCGTCCATCTTGGTGAGGATCACGCCGGTCACGCCGAGGCGCGAATCGAAGCCCTGGGCGATCTTCACGGCGTCCTGGCCGGTCATGCCGTCGGCGACGAGCAGGATCTCGTCGGGACGGATGGCCTGCTTGAGGCGCTCGAGCTCTCCCATCATCTCGTCGTCGATCTGCAGCCGGCCGGCGGTATCCACGATCACCACGCGGTCACGCGCGCGCTTCGCCTGGTCGATGCCCGCATTGGCGATGCGCACGACGTCCTGCTGATTGCGCTCGGCGTAGACGGGCACGTCGAGCTGCTGGCCGAGGGTCTCGAGCTGGTCGATGGCCGCGGGGCGATAGACGTCGGCGGCGACGAGGCGCGTGGGCCGGCCTTCCGCCTTGAGCTTGCGCGCGAGCTTGGCGGCGGTGGTCGTCTTGCCCGAGCCCTGCAGTCCGACCATCATGACGACGGTGGGCGGGACCGAGCTGAGCTTCAGCCCCTCGCGCCGCTCGCCGAGCATGGCGGTGAGCTCGTCATGAACGATCTTGACGAGCTGCTGGGCCGGCGAGACGGTCCTGAGCTGCGACACGCCGACGGCCTTCTTCTCGACACGCTCGAGGAACTCGCGCGTGAGGGCGAAGTTGACGTCGGCCTCGAGGAGGACGCGGCGGACCTCGCGCAGCCCTTCCTTGATGTCGGCTTCGGTGAGCACACCGCGCCCGCGCAGGCGGGCGAAGGTGGCTTCGAGTTTCTCGGAGAGTTCGTCGAACATATCCTGTAAAGTTAGGCGAATCGCGCACTTAGAACAACTGACCGCTAGTCCGGGCGCTGCCCGGCGGCGAACTGACGGCTAGTC
>CAMLIU010000397.1 GCA_946479995.1 uncultured Gemmatimonadota bacterium
GTGACCGAGCGCATGCGGTCCACCACGTCGAGCTGCGCCTCGGTCATCGGCCCCATCACCTGGTCGGCGAGGAGCTCGTTGTAGCCGGCGAGCGCGGTGAGCGGCGTCCGCAGCTCGTGGCTCATCGTGGCGAGGAAGCGTCCCTTCGCCCGGTCGGCGCTCTGCGCCTGCTGCAGCAGCAGCGACTTGTGGACGGCGAGGGCGGCGTGGTCGGCCAGCATGCGCAGCCGCTCCGCGTCGGGCTCGGCGAACGGCTGCGCCCCGATGGCGCGCGCCACGGCGAGCACGCCGAGCGTCTCGCCGTGCGCGTGCAGCGGCGCCACGAGCACGGGGCCGAGCGCCAGCTCGGGGACCACGCGCTGCAGCGGGCGGCCGGCATCGTTGTAGTTCGACTCGGCGACGATGGTGTTCTGGTCGAACGCCTCCTGCACCATGGAGCCGTCCAGCTCGAAGCAGCGTCCGCGCGCCGGCATCAGGTCGCCGCTGGCGGCGACGACCTCGCTCAGGTGCCCCGTGGTCCGGAGCACCGCGGCCGCAGTGCCGCGACAGCGCAGCGCCGCGATCTCGCACAGCGTGTGCAGCACCTCGGCCATGTCGCTCACCTCGGCGAGGCGGCGCGCCACGTCGTGCAGCGACGTCGCTTCGTCGTCGTCGAGCGTGGCCTCGAGCACGAGGCCGCCGGTGGCCGTGCGGCGCGCCGTGCACGTCAGGTGGCGCGACGCTGCGTCGGCCCGCACCGCCCGCAGCCACAGCTGCACCAGGCGCGGCTGGCCGTCGGAGACGGTGGCGCTCAGCTGCGAGAGGCGTTCGCGCGCCGCGTCCTCGAGGAGCTGGACGAACGGCGTACCGGCGGCGAGCGGCGCGCCGACCCATCGCGCCCAGCGCGCGTTCGCGTAGGTGACATTGAGCTCCGTCGAGAGGAGCAGCACCCCGGTATCGAGGGAATCGAGCGCGGCGCGGAGTCCGTTGTCGGAATCCACGCCGCCGTCGGGCCCGCCGGCGTCAGCCGCCGCGTAAGTGGAGCTCATGTCCTCGCTGTGACGAACCCGCATCAGTGGTGCGTGAGCCGGCTACCGGTGGTGCGCAGAAGCTGATTCGTCGTGCATCCGCCACTGCAGCGGCGCCGACACACCGCGAGGACTGCGTGCCGATTGGAGCAGCGCTGCCACCTGCGTGCGATTCAGCGACGGCAGGTAGATCGCCGCGGGCGAATCGGTACCGGACAGCTCCCCCGGCACGGTGTCATCCGGCGGCGGGGTGAGCGACACGGCGAGCACGGGCGTGGTCGTCAGCGCGCCTTCCTGCGCCCAGTGCTCGAGCACGGCGGGCGTGAGCAGGTCTCCCTCACAGATGATGACCTGCGGCTCGAAGCGGGCCGCCGCCTGCGGGACGGCGTGCGATCCTACCACGGCCTCGCAGTGCGCACCTGCGTCGCCGAATACCCGGCACAGGTGTTCACTGAGGAACGCATGGCGGCCCACACACAGCACTCGCATGCCGCAATATACCGCGCCGGCCCTCGCTTGTTCAGGGTGCCGCCCCGATTGCCCCGTTAACCCGCTGCAGGTGCGCTTCCGCCCTCGTCCCGCCCGCTTGGTGCGTCCATTTCGGCCGGGCGTGGCGGCGTGGAGGCGTTCTCCGGGAGCACGAGGCGGAAGGTGCTTCCCTCGCCGAGGGTGGACTCGACCTCCAGGCGGCCGCCCATCATCTCCGCCAGCCGGCGGGAGATCGGCAGCCCGAGCCCGGTCCCTTCGGTGAGCTGCGTCTTCCCCAGCTGCACGAACTCCTCGAAGATCTTCTCCAGGTCACCCTGGGCGATCCCCTCGCCCTGGTCCTTCACCTCCACCGTCACGCCGCCATCGGCGGTGCGGCACGACATCACGGCGATCGGCTGCCCGCGCCCGAACTTGATGGCGTTGGAGAGCAGGTTGAGCAGGATCTGGCGCAGCCGCCGCGGGTCGCTCGTCACCTGCAGCGGCGGCCCGTCGTGCTTGAGCGAGAGCTGCGAGCCGTACTGGTCGGCGAGCGGGCGCACGGTGACGAACAGGTCCTCGACGAGCTGCGGGAAGTGCACCGGCTGCAGGCGCATCTCGATCTTCCCCGCCTCGATCTTGGAGAGGTCGAGCACGTCGTTCACCAGCTCCAGCAGATGCTTCGCCGCCTTGTGCGTGCGTCGGATCCCCTCGGCCTGCTTCTCGTTGAGGGGACCGTAGATGTTCTCGAGCAGCAGGGTGCTGTAGCCGAGCACCGCGTTGATGGGGGTGCGCAGCTCGTGGCTCATGGAGGCGTAGAAGCGGCTGCGTGCCGCCATGGCGCGCTCCAGCTCGGCCTGGCGCTCGGCGAGCTCCTCGTTCAGGGCGCGCAGGTTCGCCGCCGCCTGCGCCAGCGACTCCGCCTGCTGCCGCAGCGCCTCCTCGGCGCGGCGCCGCTCGGAGATGTCGCGCACGATGAGCGTGTAGGTGCGCCTGCCGTGCACCTCGAGGCAGCTCACCGTGGCCTCCACGGGGAACTGCTCGCCATTCGACCGCTCGCCGGTGAAGGAGAGCACGTGCGCCGCCCCGGACCTTTCATCGTCATTCGACTGGTCGCTCGACGCCACCCGGCAGATGCGGTCCAGCGTCTCGTTCCGCACCGGCTCGGGGAAGAAGCGGTTGACCTTCGCGTTCACCGCCTCGGCGGCGGGAGCACCGAACATGCGCTCCGCCGAGGCGTTGAAGAGGGAGATCACGCCGTCGGCGTCGAAGGCGATGATCGCGTCCATCGCCGAGCCGACGATCTCCGAGAAGCGCGCCTCGGACTCGTAGATCTCGCGCATGTGGCGCATCTCGAGGTCGCGCTTCTCGCTCTGCCG
>CAMLIU010000398.1 GCA_946479995.1 uncultured Gemmatimonadota bacterium
GGCGCGGCAGATCCGCCTCCTGCACGATGCGATGGATCGCTGGGCAGCGGCCCGACCGAGCGAGGGCGCGACGTCCACATGACGTCGCGCCCTCTGCGCTCGACACCTTCAGGAACGGGGCGCGCCGGCGTCCGCCGCCCCGGTCAGTTCCGGGAGGTACGTGGCGCGGGCGGTAGTTGCGCCAGGCGCCGCTTCATGGACTGGAATGCCTGCGAATCGGTGCGCAGGCCGCTGAGCCGGCCCGAGTTCGCGTCGAGCATGCGCTGGATGTCCGCGATGCGGTCCTGCGTACCCGGATGGTCGGCGAACCACGAGATGGTGTTGCTCCCTCCGCTCTGCTGCTCTTCGGCAAGCAGCTTATTGAAGAAGGTGAGCATGCCGCGCGGGTTGATACCGGCGCGCATCATGGTGTTGAAGCCGCCTTCGTCGGCCTGGACCTCGTCGGCGCGGCTGTTCTTGGCGAAGTAGGCCGAGCCGCCGACCTGGATGGCTGCCTGGGTCACCTGGTTGTTGCAGACGTTCGTCAGCGTGCAGGCCAGGGCGACGCCGATGTTGGCGTTGTTCACCTGCTCCATCTGCTTCACCGAGTGCCGCTGCACCACGTGCTCGATCTCGTGCGCCAGCACCCCCGCCAGCTCCGCCTCGTTGCTCGCGTGCGAGAGCACGCCGCGGTTCACGTAGACGTAGCCGCCGGGGAGGGCGAAGGCATTGATGACGTCCGTGTTCACGACGGCGAAGTGCCAATCGAGGTCGGCGCGCGAGGTGGTCCGCGCGAGCTGGTTGCCCAGCGAGTTCACGTACGAATTGATGGTCGCGTCCTGGAGCATGGGGAGCTGCGCGTTGACCTGCTGCGCTTCCTGCGCACCCATCTGTACTTCCTGCTGCTGCGAGATGCCGCCGCAGGCGGCAAGCGACACGCAGGCCACGAAGCCCGCCCCGATGCGCGCGAAGTGGCGCTGTGCTGCTGTTGTCATGAGAGTCTCGAGTGCTGGTGGTCTCGGTGGTTCATACGGCCCCTAACCCAGCCTCCAAACGCACGACCTGCGCCACTCGCGACCGCTCTCCTCGCATGCCGGATCGACTGTGTCCGGGGTCACAACTGGCCGACGCGGCGTCCCGCACGCACTTTCTCCGCGCGCCGTGCCTCGGCGCCACGCCACCTCAGCACAGGAGACCGCCGTGTCTGCTGACGACACACCCATCTCACGACGCACCTTCGTTCTGGACTCGGCCGGCGCCGCGGCCGCGTTCGCCCTGGCGCCGATGATCGTGCCCCGCCACGTACTCGGCGGAGTGGGCTACCGGCCGCCCAGCCGCACGCTCAACGTCGCCTGCGTCGGCATCGGCGGAATGGGGATGAACAACATGGCCACCCTCGTCGAGGCGGGTGAGAACGTTGTCGCCGTGTGCGACGTGGACTACCCGTACGTGGAGCGCCAGCTCACCGGCCGCCTCCGGCCACCGCGCGGCCAGACCTCGTCGTCGCCGGAATCGCTGCGGCTCCAGGCGGCGTACACGAAGGCGGCGAAATACGACGACTTCCGCGTCATGCTGGAGCGGCAGAAGGACATCGACGCCGTCGTCGTCGCGACGCCCGACCACCTGCATGCGGTGATCGCGCTGGCCTCCATGCGTGCCGGCAAGCACGTCTACGTGCAGAAGCCGCTCACCTACTCCGTGCATGAGGCGCGCACCCTGGCGCGCGTGGCCCGCGAGACGGGAGTCGTCACGCAGATGGGGAACCAGGGACACTCGCAGGACGGCACGCGCCGCATCAACGAGCTCATCGCCGCCGGCGTGATCGGGCCGGTGCGCGAGGTGCACGTGTGGACCGACCGGCCGCAGCGCTACTGGGCGCAGGGCATCCCGCGTCCCACGCCGCCAACTGCACCGCCCCCTCCCGCTGCGGCGCCAGCGCCCGCCGCGACCCTCGCGCCGGCCGTTCCACCACGTTGGAGCATGCGCACGGTGGACAACGCCATCCTGCGCGCGATGGCGGAAAATCCCCATACGCCCCCTCCGGGGCTGCACTGGGATCTGTTCCTCGGCCCGGCTGGTGACGTGCCGTATCACCCCGTGTATCACCCCTTCAGCTGGCGCGGGTGGCCCGACTTCGGTGTGAGCGCCATCGGCGACATGGGAGCGCACCTCATCGACCAGCCCTTCTGGGCCCTCGGCCTCGATTACCCGACGAGCATCGTCTCGTCGTCCACCCCGTGGGGCGGCACGACGGAATCGCCCGGTGCGTACCCGCTGGCCATGACGACCCGGTACGAATTCGGCGCCCGCGGCCAGCAGCCTCCGGTGACGCTCACCTGGTACGACGGCGGGCTGATGCCCGCGCTGTTCAACGACATCCCCTTCCCGCAGGGAGACGGCGGCGGCGGCATCTTCGTCGGCGAGCGTGGCTTCCTCACGTATCAGACCTACGGCGACAACCCGCTCGTCTACCCCGAGTCGGTCGCACGCGTGGCGGCCTCGGTGCCGGTCACCTTCCCGCGCGTCACGGTGCCCCACGAGGTGAACTGGGCCCAGGCGTGCAAGGGCGAAGCGCAGGCCAGCTCCCCATTCGACTACGCGGCCAGGCTCACCGAGACGATGCTCCTCGGCATCGTGGCCCTGCGCGCGGGCCAGGGGAAGCGGATCGACTACGACGGGGCTCGCATGCAGGTGACGAACGTGCCCGCGGCGAATGCGTACCTGACAAGGGAATACCGAAAGGGATGGGAGGTCGGGTAACGACAACTGACGTACGTCGTACCTCGTACTTCGTAGCAGGACCGACGGGCCGGCCCTTCCAAGGCGCGGCCCGTCGCTCTTTCGGGACGGTCTGGTGACCGCATCGAACGGC
>CAMLIU010000399.1 GCA_946479995.1 uncultured Gemmatimonadota bacterium
CCTGGATGGAGAGCGATGCCTCGGCCCGCTCGATGTAGGCGATGACCGAGTTGCGGACCACTTCCCGGAAGAGCTCTTCCTTGTTGGGGAAGTAGAGGTAGATGGTCCCCTTGGAGACGCCGGCGCGCTTGGCGATGTCCTCGAGGCGCGCGGCGGAGAGTCCGCGCTCGGCGAAGACCTCGAGGGCGGCCTCGAGGATCTGTCGGGGCCGCTCCCCGGGGAGCCGGCGCCAGCGTGGTTCGTTCGCGGAGGAAGTCGAAGACATGATTGTTAAATGACCGGTCAGTAAGTTAGTCGAATCGACCGGCCATGCAACCCCTCCCCCTCCGCCGCTCCTTCTATTATTCCGCCATGTCCCGCAACGACGACGACGAGCAGGACGTCGACGGCCGCGTCCGCCTCGACAAGTGGCTCTGGGCCGCCCGATTCTTCAAGACGCGCTCACTCGCCGCCGAGGCCGTCACCGGCGGCAAGGTGACCATGCACGGTGACCGCGTGAAGCCCGCCCGCCCCCTCCAGGTCGGCGACGAGCTCTCCATCCGCCTCGGCCCCTATGAGCACGTGGTCCGCGTGCGCGAACTCTCCGCCCGCCGCGGCCCGGCCCCGGTCGCGGCCACCCTCTACGAGGAGACCGCCGAAAGCCTCGCCGCGCGCACCAGGCTCGCCGAGCAGCTCCGCCTCTCCCCCGCCCCGCTGGTCTACGAGGAGAAGGGCCGCCCCACCAAGCGCGATCGCCGCGAGATCGACCGGTGGAGGCGACGGTAACTCGGAGCCATCTGGAAAGCGTGAGGAACGGAAACCGCCGGATTCGAACCGCAAAGCGGCCGGATCCTCATTGTAAGGGTCCGGCCGCTTCCGAATGATCCGGCTTTGTCCGCTCCTTTCGCTTTTTCGGGACCTTGTGAGATCCGGGTTCAGCTCAGCAGCGATCTCAACCCGTCGTCCGCGATCTCGTGCCCGCCCTCGTACTTCTGGAGGGTGAACGCCACTCCCGCGGCCGACAGGCGCTCGGCTTCGGCGGCCATCGTGGCGGGTGGAACCATGGTGTCCCGCTCTCCCGCCACGAGGGTGATCGCGGCGCCGTGGAGGTGGTCGGCCCATGCCGCGAGATCCAGCTCGGGCGGGATGGTACCCGCCCACAGCACGAGCTGGTCGGCTCGCAGCTCGCTCGCCGCGAGCCAGCGGCACACCGTCGCCGTCCCCTGTGAGAAGCCGAGCACCACGATCCGCGGCGCCGCGCCCGTAAGCGAGTGGCGCACCTCGTCCGCGACCCGCTCCAGGTACGACACGTAGTCGGCGATCTCTGCCTCGCGATCCTCGCGCGTCATCCACGTGGCGCCGATGCGCGGCGAAGGATCATTGCGCCGCTTCGGGATCGGGTCCAGGTAGAAGCGGGACAGTCCCTCCGGCGCGACGATCAACCGCGTCCCGTCGTCGAGCGACGCGAACTGGCGGATGAAGCGCGGCGCGAGCTGCCCGTAGCCGTGACAGACGAACCACAGCTCGCGCGGGAAGCCGTGGGTCGGGCCGAGCGTGCAGTAGCGTGCCGTACGCGGCACGACGATGGCGTGCGTCGCCACCGTCGATTCATCGGCCACGACGCTACTTGGACGACGCGTGGCTCGTCGCGAACAGCGCTTCCTGCGACCGCGCGTGGGCGAGCAGGTCGATGGCGCGCGCGAGCTGGTGATCGTCGCTCACCGAGCGCTGCCGGGCGCCGGCGTCACCCAGCACCAGGCGCGCCACCCGGCGATCCAGCTCGCGGTCCAGCACCAGCGTGGCGCCCGCGTCGTACTTCGGCTCGATCGTCACCCCCGCCTCGGCGAGCCGGCGGCGCAGCTCGGTGCGCCACTCCGGCGTCACGGTGAAGTTCTTCGATGCCGTCTTCTTCAGGTCGAGCGCGTACTGGTTGAGCACCGTGATGAACTGCTGCGCCTTCGGCGCCACCGCGCGCAGGAACTGCTGCTCGCTCGTGAGCAGCGTGTCGTCGGGCACGATGACGTCCGGCGTGATGCCACCACCACCGTACACCGTGCGGCCCGCGTCCGACGAGTACTTCGGCCGCGCCTTCTTCTCCGCCTCGGTCTCCAGCGAATCGGGGCGCGTCTCCACGAAGCGCCCGTCGGGAAGCAGCGTGCGCTCGCGGTGGATGCTGCGGCCGCTCGGCGTGTACCACTTGCCGGTCGTGAGCTTCAGCGAGTAGCCGCCATCCAGCGGAAAGAGCGACTGCACGAGCCCCTTGCCGAAGCTCGTCGTGCCCACCACGAGCGCGCGATCGTGATCCTGCAGCGCGCCGGCCACGATCTCGCTCGCTGACGCCGTGCCGCCGTCGGTGAGGACGACGAGGGGCGGCTGTGCGATGAGCTGCTCGTTCGACGCGCGCGCCACCTCGTCCGGCGTGTTGCGCGAGCGCACGCTCACGATCGACTGCCCTTCCTTGAGGAAGAGCGAGCTCACGGCGAGCGCCTGGTCCACGATCCCGCCGCCATTGTCGCGCAGGTCGAGCACCAGCCCGCGCGCCCCACTGGCGACGAGCTTCGACGCCGCCGCTTCCACCTCTTCCGCCGTGTTCTCGTTGAACGTCTGCAGCGGGATGTAGCCGATGTGGTCGCCGACCATGGTCACGAAGGGCACGGCGGGAACGTGCACGATGGCGCGCTTGAACTGCAGCTTTACGGGCTCGTTAACCCCGGCGCGCGCAAACACCACGTTGACCTTCGTGCCCGGCACGCCGCGAAGCGCGTCCGACACGAGGTCGATCTTCACGTCGGTGGCGGGCATCGTGTCCACGCGGACGATGCGGTCGCCCTCCTGCACGCCGCCCTCCTCGGCGGGCGTGTTGGGGAACAC
>CAMLIU010000400.1 GCA_946479995.1 uncultured Gemmatimonadota bacterium
CAGACGAAAACGGGAACGTTCTAGCCACCATCCAGCCCGACTCGATCAAGCGCATCCACCTCGTCGGCGTCGCCGGCACCGGGATGGGCTCCTTCGCCGGGATGCTCAAGGCCAAGGGCTACGTCGTCACGGGGAGCGACGAGAAGGTCTATCCGCCGATGAGCGACATGCTCGCCGCGTGGGGGGTGGAAGTCATGACGCCGTACTCCCCCGCCAACCTCGACGTCGCGAAGCCGGACCTCGTGATCATCGGCAACGTGATCCGGCGGGTGAACCCGGAAGCAACCGCGGTGCGTGAGCGCGGCATCCCGCAGATGTCCTTCCCTGCCGCATTCGGCTCGCTCGTGCTCGAGGGGAAGCACAGTGTCGTGGTTGCCGGTACACATGGCAAGACGACCACGTCGGCGCTCCTCGCCCACGTGCTCGTCTCGGCCGGCACCGACCCCACCTTCCTCGTCGGTGGCGTGACGCTCAACTACGCCGGCAACTTCCGCGTCGGCAACGGACCGTTCGTCGTGGTGGAAGGGGACGAGTACGACACCGCCTACTTCGACAAGGGTCCCAAGTTCCTGCACTACCGCGCAAGGACGGCGATGCTCACGAGCGTGGAGTTCGACCACGCCGACATCTACCGCGACATGGCGCACTACGAGTCGGCGTACGAGAAGTTCGCCGCCACCATCCCCGACGACGGATTCCTCGCCGTGTCGGCGGCGTACCCGAACGCCGTCGCCATCGCCCAGCGCGCCGCGAAGTGCTACGTCGCGACGTACGCCGCGCACGGCACGGCCGACTACACCACCGAGGAGCTGACCTTCGGCCCCGACGGCGCGCGCTTCGTGATCCGCGAGCCGCGCGGCCACGCGGGGAAGTTTCTCCTCCCGATGTCCGGCCACCACAACGTGGAGAACGCGGTCGGCGTCTATGCCGTCTGCCGCGCACTCGGCCTCAAGGCGGACGACATCCGCGAGGGATTCGCCTCCTTCTCCGGCGTGAAGCGCCGGCAGGAGATCCGCGGCGAGCCGGCCGGCGTGCTGGTGATCGACGACTTCGCCCATCACCCCACCGCGGTGCGCGAAACGATCACGGCCATCCGGCTCCGCTATCCCGACCGCCGCCTGTGGGCGGTGTTCGAGCCGCGCTCGAACACGAGCCGACGCAACATCCACCAGGGCGAGTACGCGCACGCCTTCACCGGCGCCACGCGCGCCACGCTTCGCGTTCCCGAGCCGCACGACAAGGTGCCGGTGAGCGAGCAGCTCGACATCAACGCCGTCGTTTCGTCGCTGAACGAGCAGGGCATCGAGTCCGACGCGTCACCCGAGGTGGAGGTGCTGGTGCAGCGCGTGCTCGAGGGCGCGCGCGAGGGCGACGTGCTGCTCGTGATGAGCAACGGCGCCTTCGGCGGGTTCATCCCGGCGGTGCTGGAGGGGCTGGAGAGACGGATGACCGGATGACCGGAAGACCGAGGGTCCATCGGTCCGCTTGCGGGCAATCCCCACTCCCACGATCGTTCACCGAACAACCGCCACATCGGAGCTCGCATGCTCACCTCGGTTCGTCATTCGCTCGCCATCGCACTGCTTTCGCTCCCCGCCCTCGCGCCCGCCCCGCTCGCCGCGCAGGCCCGCATCAACCGACCGGCCAATCGCGCCGGCCAGATCACCGTCCGCTGGCTCGGCCACGCGACCTTCGAGATCACCTCGCCCGGCGGCACCACGCTGCTGCTGGACCCGTTCATCAGCGGCAACCCGAGCACGCCGGATTCGCTGAAGAACCTGTCGCGCTACCGGCCGGCGGCGATCCTCGTCACGCACTCGCACGACGACCACGCCGCCGATGCGAAGGCCATCGCCCAGCGCAGCGGGGCCAAGGTCATCTCCACCTATGAATGGGTGAACTCGCTGCGGCTGCCGGCGGCGCAGGCGCTGGGCGGCAACGTGGGCGGCACCTTCAAGGTGGGCGACGTCACGGTGCACCTCGTGCCGGCGATGCACTCCAGCGATCCGGGTGGTCGTCCCCTCGGCTTCGTCCTGCAGTTCGCCGACGGCCGCACGCTGTACGACACCGGCGACACCTGGATCTTCGGCGACATGGCGCTCATCCAGGAGATGTACCGGCCGAGCATCATCCTGCTCAACGTGGGAGGCGGACCGTACACCGAAGATCCGCACGCGGCGCACACGGCGATCACGAAGTACTTCTCGCCGACGACGATCATCCCGATGCACTACGGCACCTTCCCGGGCCTCGCCACCGAGAGCGACATTCGCGCCGAGTTCGGCCGCGATCGCCGGCTCACCATCATGCGTCCTGGCCAGACGCTGCGGTTCTGACCGTGGCCATCGAGCCGGCCCTCACCCCCGCCGAGTGGAACGGCGTGCTGCGCCAGCAGGATGGGCTGGCGCAGCTTCGCGAGCAGTTCGCGCAGCTTCCCTTCCCGCCACATGCCATCGCCGCGCTGCTGCTCTACGAGCAGCCGTTCGGATTCACGCAGCAGGATGCGCAGGACGAGCTGGAAGTGAGCGACTACTGCGCGGTGATGGCGCAGCAGAACCGCGAGCTCGGCGACCAGGCGACGGCGGCCAAGTTCGACATGCTCGGTCGTCGCCATCGCGAGCGCGCCGAGAAGATCGCGGCGCTGCTGCCGCCGCCGAGCGCCGGCTGAGGACTCCTACTCAACGTCGTACCGGAGCCGGCCGCCCACCAGGCGCGCCGGCTCCGCCAGTGCGTGCGGAACGGCGTGCGTTGCGTCGGCGATGTGCATCACCTGAACGCCGAGCGAGACCAGCACGTCGGCGATGATCCGCCGGTGACAGCGCCACCACAGCACCTCCGCGCAC
>CAMLIU010000401.1 GCA_946479995.1 uncultured Gemmatimonadota bacterium
GCTGGTTCGAGTGCCCGCACTGCGGCAAGCCGAGCGCGCTGTTCGGCTCCGGCGGTGGCGAGCGGCTCGCGCGCACCCTCGAGCTGCCGCTGCTCGGGCAGGTACCACTCTATCCGCGCGTCATGGAGGGCGGTGACGCGGGCAAGCCGATCGTGACCGCCGACCCGACCTCGTCCGCGGCGCGGGCGCTCTCCGGGATCGCGGCGCGCGTCGCCGAATCGGTCGGGACGGCGTCGGCCGTGTGACCGGGCGCGAGCCGTTCGGCGGATCGCTTCCGGTCGAGTCCCACGAGGGACTCGCCCCAGTCGCGGTCACCAACGAGTGGGAGGCGGCGCACCTCGTCGCCGACCCACTGCCGCGGACCATCGCCCGCGTCGCGCTTCCAGCGGTGGCGTCATCGCTGCTGATGACGCTCTTCTTCTCGGTGGATGCATTCTGGATCGGCACCCACGTCGGCTCGGCGGGGCTCGCCGCGGCGTCCACCGCGGTGTTCTGGATCTGGCTCCTCGTCTCCGTCGCCGAGATGGTCAGCGTGGGGCTCACCGCCGTGGCCGCGCGCCGCTACGGCGAAGGGCGGGGGAGGGAAGCTGCGCGTACCGCCGGCGACGCCCTCGTGCTGGCGCTCGGGCTGGGCGCCATCTGCGGCGCCATCGGTCTCATCGCGCTCCCGCACCTGTTTGCCGTGATGGAGACGCCAGCGGAGGTGACGGCGCTCGGCACCCGCTATCTCGGCACCTACTTCCTCGGCGCGCCGCTCATCTTCGGCTTCTTCGCGGTGGATGCCGCCTTCCGCGCCGCCGGCGACACGCGCACGTCGTTCCTCATCCTGTTCGTGTCGGTGGCCGTGACGCTGGTGCTCGATCCGGCGCTGATCGTCGGGTGGGGACCCCTGCCGCGCATGGGCGTGGCCGGTGCCGCCATCGCCACGATCTGCACGCGCGCCGTCGCCTTCCTCATCGGCCTCACCATCGTCGGCCGGCGCGGCGTGCTGGTGTTCGGCCGACCACGGTGGGCCACCTGGCGCTCGATCATGCGCATCGGCCTGCCGACCGCCGTGACGGGCACGGTGTTCTCGCTCATCTACATTCTCGTCACTCGTACCGCCACGCAGTTCGGCACGTCGGCGCTCGCTGCGCTCGGCATCGGGCACCGGGTGGAGAGCTGGTTGTTCATGATCGGCGTCGGTTTCGGCGCGGCGACGGCGGCCATCGTCGGCCAGAACCTCGGGGCGGGGCGCACCGATCGCGCCGAGCGGTCGGGCTGGCTGTCGGTCGGCTTCTGCTCGCTGTTCGGCGTGGCGGCGTGCATCGTGGAGCTGACGATCCCCGAGCGTTTTTCGGCGATCTTCAGCCACGATCCAGCGGTGATTGCCGAAGGGGCGAGATACCTGCGGATCGCCGCCGTGTCGCAGCTCGGGATCTGCGCCGAGATCGTGCTCGAGGCGGCACTGGGCGGTGCGGGCCATACCCTCGCGCCGATGCTCACGTCCACCGCGATCACGGCAAGCCGAATCCCGCTCGCCGCGTGGGCCGCAGCACGGTGGGGAACGACGGGCCTCTGGTGGGTGATCTCGCTGACCGCGCTCGGCCGCGCGTTCGCGATGATGGGGATCTGGCGCGCCGGCCGCTGGAAGCGTAGCTCCATCGCATGAGCTGCCGTCCATGACGCGCATCATCACCCTCCTCACCGACTTCGGCACCGCCGACGGCTACGTCGGCGAGATGAAGGGCGTGCTGTGCAGCGCCGCGCCCGACGCGGCGCTGGTGGACATCACGCACGACGTCGCGGCGCAGGACGTGGAGGGCGCACGGCTGGTGGTCGCCCGTTACTGGCGGCGCTTTCCCGTCGGCACCGTCCACGTGGTGGTCGTCGATCCTGGCGTCGGCGGAGCGCGCGCCGCGATCGCGGTGCAGAGCGAGGGGCGGTCCCTCGTCGGTCCCGACAACGGCGTGCTTTCGCCGGCGCTTCTCCATGCCGGTGCGCATTGCGTGGAGCTCGCGGTTCCGGCGGGGGCATCACCGACGTTTCATGGCCGCGACGTGTTCGCCCCGGCCGCGGCGGCGCTGGTACGTGGCACGACGCTCGAGTCACTCGGCGAGCCGTTCGGAACTCCCATCGTGCGACGGACGCCGGAAGCGGTGCGGCTCGACGACGGCAGCACCGGAGGCGTGGTCATCACGGTGGACCGGTTCGGCAATGCGGTGACGAACCTGATGTCGTGGCGCGCCGGCATCATCGAGGTGAAGGGCCGCCGCTTGCCGCTCGCGCGCACCTACGCGGATGTGGCGACGGGCGAAGCGGTCGCGGTCGTCGGCTCGAGCGGCCTGGTGGAGATCGCCGTGCGTGATGGTAGCGCCGCGGCCACGCTTGGCCTCGAGCGCGGCGCTGCGGTGGTGCTGCGGCAGTCGGCGTGAGGCAGACTCTCGTCGCTCCGCTGCGTGCACGGCTCTCTCGCCCACGTCTTCGCCGGCGGTGGTGTTTCTGACTCTCCTGCAGCTCCGTTTTCAGGTACTCCGCCTCGGCAGGGCGCCTCTTTTTGTACTGCTCCGTGTCAGGTACTCTGCCTCGGCAGGGCTCCTCTTCAAGTACGGCTCCGTGTCGAGTTTGCTCACCTCGGCAGGGCTCCTCTCGGCGCATGGCTCCATGTCCTTGGGGAACGCAGATCGTCGCAGATCCTCAACGGCCTGATTCGACGCAGATCTTTCCCTGTAGATGAAAGCTCCTCGCACCGAATAGCGTCCCGAGGCCGTTCCAAAAAAGACAAGACCTTTGGAGCTGTAGGGGACGCACTCGGTGCGCCGAGGCCCGCCCGAGGCTTGAATCTGCGGTTGATCAGGCTGTTG
>CAMLIU010000402.1 GCA_946479995.1 uncultured Gemmatimonadota bacterium
ACTCGTAGTAGTTCGTGCGGTCCTCGGTCGTCGAGCCGTTGTTGTTGGCGCCCGCCGCCTCGAGCAGCTTGTCGAACTGGCCCTGCGGCACGTGCTCCGAGCCCATGAACATGATGTGCTCGAACAGGTGCGCGAAGCCGGTACGCCCGGGCTTCTCGTCGCCCGAGCCCACCTTGTACCAGGTGTTGACGACGACGATCGGCGTCGAGTGATCCTCGTGCAGGATGACCTCGAGCCCGTTGGGCAGCGTGGTCTTCTCGAACGCCAGGCGCGGCACGCTGCTCGCCGGCGCGCTGCGCTGTGCGGTGACGGCGGGCGCGAAGGCGCCCATCGCCAGCATCAGGCTGAGTGCTGTCAGGTTCCGTGGATTCACCGGCTGTTCCTCTCGAAGATGAAGGCCAGGGGGGCTTTGATGGATTCGCTGAGCGCGTACTTCCACCGCTCGCTCGGGTTGGCGGCGATCGGGCTCGTGGGGGTGGGGGAAGCGTAGGGGATGAGCCCGTGACGCCGGGCCAGGATCGTCAGGCGGAGCATATGGAAGGGATCGCTCACCAGCAGTACGTCGCGGCGATGCCGTTGTGCCATGAGCGCCTCCACGGCATCCATGGATTGGCTCGTCGTGCGTCCGTTCGTCTCCATGAGAATTGCCGACGCCGGCACCCCCTGCCTGATGGCGTAGCGCCGGCTCACTGCCGCCTCGCTCGTCGTGTCGCCCCGCCCCGTCCCGCCGGTCACGATGATCACCGGCGCCAGCTTCCGGCGCCAGAGGTCGATCGCGTGGTCCAGTCGCGCGCGCAGCACCGGTGACGGCCGCCCCACGTATTGCGCCGCACCCAGCACCACGATTGCCGATGCCGGTCGCGCCTGGTCATTCTGTTCCCAGATCAGGACTGCGGCGAGCGAGGCGACCCAGACGAGCAGCACGAGCCCCATCCCGGCGAGCACGATCCGAACGAAGAGCGGGCGGGACGAAGGCATCGGTGCAAGCTAGTCGTCTTCCGCTGGGACGCGGAAGACGTGCGCGACGTCACTCGGCGAGGCCGAGCATGCCGAGCCAGAAGACGTCGAACGCCACGCGCGGGTCGCCGCTGGACAGCGGTCCGGCGACCGCCAGGCCGTTGATGAACGCCACGCTCGCCTCCCCCAGCAGTTCGGCGGGCACGCGCGGCTCCAGGCCGAGGCGGCGCATCAGGTCGGCCGTCGTCCGGCCAGCATCGCGGCGCCGCCCATCCGCCACGACCGCCGCCGCATCGTGCACCAGTGGCTCCCTGATCGACGAGAGCTCCAGCAGCACGCGCAGCTCGCCGAGCGCCAGCTCTTCCTCGAGCCAATGCCAGAGCGCGTCCACCGCCTTGCTGCCGTCGGCGCGGGCGAGCGCCGAGCGCTCGCGCATGGCGAGTCGTTCCCCCAGCTGCGTCACCACCTCGGCCAGCAGCCGGGCGCGGTCGGAATAATGGTAGTGCAGGAGCGCCTTGCTCACGCCGGCGTCGGCGGCGATGGTCGCCATGCTCGCCTCGGTGGCACCCAGGCGGGCCACGCAGTCGATCGTCGCGTCGACGATGCGCTGGCGCGTCGCGTTCCCGTCGCGCCCGGCGCGTGACTCGCCGCGCGGGGCGGTCACAGGATCGTCGTGGCGTGCGGCAGGGGTGCGTCCACCGCCGGGTATCCCGCCGCCTGGAGCTGCGCGGCGAAGGCGTCCTGCGCCTCCGGCTCGCCGTGCACCAGGTGCACCACCGGCGCACGCTTGTCCGGGTTGCCCGCGCGCACCGCGTCGAGCCACGCCTGGAGCTCGTGCCGGTCGCCATGTGCGCTGTAGCCCTCCAGCACCTCCACCTGCGCACGCAGCGGGATCTCCTCGCCGAACACGCGGATCATCGGCGCGCGCTCCACCACGCGGCGGCCAAGCGTGTGCTCCGCCTGGAAGCCGACGACGAGGATCGTCGTGCGCGGGTCAGCGGCGTTGTTCGCCAGGTGATGCAGGATGCGCCCCGCCTCCATCATCCCCGACGCCGCGATGATCACCATCGGCCCGTTCCGCTGGTTCAGCGCCTTTGATTCGTTCACGTCGCGCGTGTACTGCACCTGCACGAACTCGAACAGCTCGTGCACCCGCTGCACGAGGTCCTCCGTCTGGTCGAACATCTCCGGGTGCATGGCGAACACCGTCGTCGCGTCGATGGCGAGCGGGCTGTCCACGAAGATCGGGACGTTCGGGATCGCGCCGTTGAGCGCCAGCAGGTGGAGGTCGTACACCAGCTCCTGGGTGCGCCCCACTGCGAACGCCGGCACCAGCACCTTCCCTCCCTTCGCCGCCGCTGCCGAGATGACGGCGGCCAGCTGCTTGCGCGCGCCCTCCACCGGCGGATGTTCCCGGTTGCCGTAGGTGGACTCGAGGATCACGACGTCGGCGCCGCCCGGCGGCTTCGGGTCGCGGATGATCGGCAGCCCGTTGCGTCCCACGTCGCCGGAGAAGACGACCCGGCGCGTCTCCTTCCCCTCCGTGCACTCGAGCGCCACTGAGGCCGATCCCAGGATGTGGCCTGCGTCGGTGAAGGTGGCGCGCACCCCAGGCACCACGTCGAACGCGGTGTCGTAGTTGAGCCCCACCATCTGGTCCACCGCCAGCGCCGCATCGCGCATCGAGTACAGCGGCGCCACCGCCATCTTGTTCCGGCGTGCCAGGAACTCGGCGTCCTTCTCCTGGATGTGCGCCGAGTCGGCGAGCATCACCGAGGAGAGATCACGCGTGGCCGACGTACAATAGATGGGGCCCCGATAGCCCTCGCGCACGAGGAAGGGGAGCCGCCCGGAGTGGTCGATGTGCGCGTGCGAGAG
>CAMLIU010000403.1 GCA_946479995.1 uncultured Gemmatimonadota bacterium
CCACTACAACGTGCTCGGCATCCATCCCGACTTCCGCACCGACAACGGGTTCCTGCCGCGCGTCGGCTACGTGAAGCCGAACGCGATGAACCGCTTCACCTGGTACGGCAGGCCGGGCGCGCTCGCCGAGCGGTTCAACGTGTTCCTGAACGCGAACGGGCTCTGGCGGTACGACGACTTCCTGCACGCCCGCTCGCTGCTCGAGGACGCCGCGTCGGCGAACATGCAGCTCACCCTGCGCGGCGGGTGGAGCGTGGGGATGACGCCGAAGATCGGGAGCTACGCCTTCGACCCGGCGGACTATGCGAGCTACGCCGGCGGGTTCGTCCCTTCGGACCGCATCGCGATCGGCACGACCAGCTTCAGCGTCTCCACGCCGCAGTTCCAGAAGCTGAATGCGAGCGTCTCCACCAACGTGGGGAACGACGTGGACTTCCTCGAGACGTCGCGCGTGCGGCGGCTGGACTACACGGCGTCGCTGGACCTGCGGCCGAGCGACCGGCTGCGGGTGAGCACCACGTACCAGACGACGTCGTTCACCCGCCGGTCGGACGGCCAGCGCTCGGCGTTCGCGCGCATCCCGCGGCTGCGGGTGGAGTACCAGCTCGCGCGGCCGATCTTCGTGCGCGTGGTATCGCAATACACCGCCACGCGGCGCGAGGCGCTCATCGACCCGCGCACCGGTGCGGTGATCGAGCTCGCGTCGGGCCCGTCCACGGCGACGTCGACCAACGTGCTGCGCACGGACTGGCTCTTCTCGTACCGGCCCGCGCCGGGCACGGTGTTCTTCGCCGGCTACGGCGGGAGCATGACGGAGGAGGATCCGCTCGCCTTCCAGCGGCTGAGGCGGACGAGCGATTCCTTCTTCGTGAAGGGGAGCTACGTGTTCCAGTTCACCTCGCGCTGAGCGTGGTCGGCGCAGCGTCATGAGGATCGTGGGCGGGAAGTTCGCGGGGCTGGACCTCGTGTCGCCCAACGACTTTCGCGTCCGGCCCACCGCGGAGCTCGTGCGCGCGGCGATGCTCGACCGCCTGCGCGACCTGCTGCCGAACGCGCGCATCCTCGATCTCTTCGCCGGCACCGGCGCGCTCGGGCTCGAGGCGCTGTCGCGCGGAGCCGCCTCGGCGGATTTCGTGGAGACGCGCCCCTCGAGCCTGCACGCGCTCAAGGCCAACGTCAGCCTGCTCCGCGCGCGGGACCGCACCCGCATCTTCAAGAAGGACGCGCTTCCCTTCGCCGCCGCGCTGGCGGAGGGGAGCTACGACATCGCCTTCGTGGATCCGCCGTACGAGTCGCGGATGCTCGATCGCGTGATCGAGGGGTGGCAGCGCACGCGCTTCGCCACGGTCCTCGTCGCCGAACACGCGACGACGCACCTGCTGCCGGCGGGCGGGCGCGTCGAGCGGTTCGGGGAGACGAGCGTGAGCTTCTACGGACGCTGACCCTGCGCGCCCGCGTCGCTCAGCCCTTCTTCATTTCCTTCACGTGCTCCACCAGCTGATCGATGGCGATCTCGGTGCCCTGGTAGAAGCCTGACGACTTGTTGTTCTCGAGGTCCGCTTCGTTGCGGTGCAGCGCCGTGAAGACGTAACGCGTCCCCGAGCCCGACGCTTCCATCGTCACGATGGCGGTGATGGGGATGTCGTCGAACACCGCCGGGCGATAGCCGGGGAAGAGCATGGACGTCCAGACGAGGCGCTCCATGGGGACCGCCTCGAGGAAGCAGCCGAGGTTGGGCACCTCCGGCCCGTCCGGCAGGGCGATGTCGATGCTGAAGATGCCGCCCGGCCGCACGTCCATCTCGCACCGCGCCACGCGTCCCCACGCCTTCGGCATGTACCAGCTCGCGACGTGCTCCGGCTTCGTCAGCGCTTCCCACACGAGCCGCGGCGGCGCGTCGATGAACCGCTCGATGGCGAAGTCGAGCTTCGGGTCGAACCTGAATTGGTTGCTCATCTTCCGGATTCCTTCTCCTTGAGTCGTTTGACGTAGTCGTCGAACCGGTCCAGCCGGCCTTCCCACTCCCGACGGCGCGCGGTCAGCCAGTCCTCGGCCGCCTTGAACCGCTCGGGTGCTATCTCGTACGTGCGCACGCGCCCGCGCTTCCTCGACCGCACCAGCCGGCTCCGCTCGAGCACCGAGAGGTGCTGCACGAACGACGGGAGCTGCATGTCGAACGGCGCCGCCAGCTCGCTGACCGTGGCCGGCCCGGTGGACAGCCGCTCGAGGACCTTCCGCCGCGTGGGGTTGGCGAGGGCATGAAAGACGGCGTCGGTGGCTGCGGCTTGAACCATGTTCCTGCTCCAATCGGCTGCTCGGGTGACTTCACCTGACGGAGACAGTGTACAGCCGTCCAATACTTTTGTAAATACCTAAGTATTTAGCGGTGGAAAAAGGACGCCGGCCCCCGCGTGCAGGGGCCGGCGCTCTTCCCGGCGAGCGGCGTTTCGTCTCCCGGTCAGCTCGCCCGCAGCGCCACCGCCGGCTCGATGCGCGCCGCCCGGATCGCCGGGAGCCAGCAGGCGCCGATTCCCACCGCGCCCATCACGAGCGCGACGATGGTGAGGGTGCCCGGATCGTGCGGCGGCACCCCGAACAGCAGGCCTTGCATGAGCCGGGTGAGGGACAGCGCTCCCGCCACGCCGAGCACGAGGCCGATGACGACGAGCCGCCCGCCTTCGACCAGCACCATGCGCTGCACGCGGCCGCTATCGGCGCCGAGGCTCATGCGGACGCCGATCTCGTTGGTGCGCGCGGTCACCGAGAAGGCCAGCACGGCCGCGATGCCCACGGCGGCGACGACCATGGCGAGGATGGCGAACGACGA
>CAMLIU010000404.1 GCA_946479995.1 uncultured Gemmatimonadota bacterium
TCACTCCCAACCTCACGCTCGATGCGACGGTGAATCCCGACTTCGGCCAGGTGGAGGCCGACCCGTCGGTCGTCAACCTGAGCGCGTTCGAAACGTTCTTCCAGGAGAAGCGCCCCTTCTTCATCGAGGGGACGGGCCTCTACAACTTCGCGCTCAACTGCAGCATCGTGAACTGCGGGGGCGAGGGACTCTTCTACTCGCGGCGCATCGGCCGCTCGCCGCAGCTGTTCGGCCGCTACGCCGATGACGCCTCGCCGGCGGTGACGCCGATCCTCGGCGCGGGCAAGCTCACCGGCCGCCTGGGTGGAGGGCTCAACCTCGGCGTGCTCGAGGCCGTGACGGGACGAGTGGAGGGCACCGGCGACCGCACCACCGAGCCGCGGGCGAGCTACTCGGTGGTGCGCGCGCAGCAGGACCTCCGACATGGCGAAACGAGCATTGGCGTCATCGCCACGGGGGTGAACCGTGCGCTCGACGAGTGGACCACTCCCTTCCTGCGCAGCGATGCGTACGCCGCCGGCGCGAATGCGCGCCACCGCTGGAACGGGGGCCGCTACGAGCTGTCGGCGAGCCTGACCGGGAGCTCGCTGCATGGCTCGCCGGAAGCCATGCTGCGCACACAGACGAACCCCGTGCACCTGTACCAGCGTCCGGATGCGGGCCTTCCGCTCGACTCCAACCGCACCGTGCTGAACGGCGATGCCGAGGAGGTGATCTTCGGCAAGACGGGAGGACGGCTCTTCCGCTTCCAGACGAGCTGGCAGCGGCAGTCACCGGGCTTCGACGTCAACGACCTCGGCTACCTGCGTCGCGCCAACCAGCAGAGCTTCAACAACTGGGCGGCGTTCACCTTCCGCGACCCGAACCACGTGTACCGCCAGATGCAGGGCAACTTCAACGCGTGGGCCTACTGGACCGCCGCGGGGCTGCCGACGGAGCGGGCGCTGAACACCAACTGGCACGTGAACCTGCAGAACAACACGTGGGTGAACGCCGGCCTGACGCTCGGCCAGCTCGGCGGCGTGTACTGCGACAACTGCGCGCGCGGCGGGCCCGCCTTCCGTACCTCACCCATCACGAACCTGAACCTGAGCTGGCAAGGGGACGACCGCGGCAAGGTGATGCCAAGTCTCTTCACGAGCCTGTCGCGTGGCGACGAGGGGCGCTCGCGCACGATCGACGTGAGCCCGGAGATCCAGTTCCTGCCACTCCCGCAGCTCCAGCTCCACCTCTCGGCCGAGTGGAACCAGAACCACGACGACGGCCAGTGGCTGGGCAACTTCACCGACGCCGGAGGCGTGACGCACTACACCTTTGCGCGCCTGGAGCAGGAGACCCGTTCGGTGGGCGTGCGCGTGAGCTACGCGATGACGCCCGCGCTGAGCTTCCAGCTCTACGCGGCGCCGTTCGTGAGCCGCGGCAAATACACCAACCCGCGCGAGCTGAGCGCGACACCGCGCGCGGAGAAGTACGACGACCGCTACGCGGCGTACACGCCCCCGTCCAGCACGGAGATGGGGTTCGACGTGCTTCAGCTCCGGTCGAACAGCGTGCTGCGGTGGGAGTTCCGCCCGGGCTCGACGCTGTTCGCGGTCTGGACCCACGGGCGCGACGGATTCGATGGACAGTACCTGGATCGGCCGTGGCGCGAGGAGTATGACGGCCTGTTCGCGCTGCACCCGATCAACACGGTGCTGGTGAAGGTGGCGTACCTGCTCGACTGAACTGCAACTGCTGTAGCAGGTAACTGGTATCTCGTAGCTGGACCCAGCTGGACGCATCTACAAGGCGGGGTCGAGCAAGGACATCGGCTCCATCCCCTGCACAAAGGCGAAGGGTCATTGGGGAGGCGTGGATGCGGATCCAGCTACGACGTACCCTCTACCGGCTACGTCCGTTGTTCGAGACGTAGATCCACCCTCACGACCGCGCCGCCGCCCTTCCGGCCGCTCTCCCTGAGAACACGCATCCCCCCAGAAACGTCCCCTCGAGCGACCGATAGCCGTGCATCCCGCCACCGCCGAAGCCGGCCACCTCACCCGCGGCATAGAGGCCCGCCACGGGCGCGCCGTGCATGTCGAGCACGCGCGACGAGAGATCGGTCAGCAGTCCGCCGAGTGACTTGCGCGTCAGGATGTGCAGCCGCACCGCGATCAGCGGGCCGGCGTCGGGATCGAGCAGCCGGTGCGGCTTCGCCACGCGAATGAGCTTGTCACCCAGGTAGCTCCGCGCACCGCGCACGGCCGTGATCTGAAGATCCTTGGTGAAGGCGTTGTCGATCTCGCGGTCGCGCGCCAAGACCTCGCGCTCGACCGCCCGGAAGTCCAGCAGCGGCGACGAGGTGAGCGCGTTCATGCGCCGTACCAGCTCGGTCAGGTCGCGCTCCACCACGAAATCGGGGCCACGCTCCATGAACGCCTTCACCGGTGGCGGCGCACCCTTGCCCACCCGACCGAGGACGCCGCGCACGCTCTTCCCCGTGAGGTCGGGGTTCTGCTCCGATCCGGAGAGCGCGAATTCCTTCTCGATGATCTTCCGCGTGAGGATGAACCAGGTGTGGTCGTGGCCGCTGCGCATGATGTGCGCGAGCGTGCCGAGGGTGTCGAAGCCGGGGAAGAGGGGCACGGGCAGGCGATTGCCGCGCGCATCGAGCCAGAGTGACGACGGGCCGGGCAGGATGCGGATGCCGTGCATCGGCCAGATGGGGGCGAAGTTCTCGATCCCCTCCGTGTAGTGCCACATCCGGTCCTCGTTCACCGTGCGCGCACCCGCGGCGCGGGCGATGGCGAGCATGCGTCCGTCCACGTGCGCCGGCACGCCGGAGA
>CAMLIU010000405.1 GCA_946479995.1 uncultured Gemmatimonadota bacterium
TCGTTCGACAGGGTGAGCGCCGCGCCACGGCTGAACTGCTTGAGGAACTGCCTGGCAAGGAGCGGGATGTCCACGACGCGGTCCCGCAGGGGCGGAAGCTCCACGGCAATGGCGTTCACGCGATAGTACAAGTCATCACGGAAGAGCCCCTCGGTCACGCGGTCGGCGAGGTCCCGGTTGGTGGCGGCGATGACGCGCACGTCCACCTCCACCTTCTGCGTGCCGCCCACCCGGTAGAAGCTGCGCTGCTCGAGCGCGCGGAGCAGCTTGCCCTGGAGCTTGGGAGACAGCTCGCTGATCTCGTCGAGGAAGAGTGAGCCGCCCGCGGCCAGCTCCATGAGTCCGAGCTTGCGCTCGTCGGCGCCGGGAAAGGCGCCCCGCTCGTGGCCGAACAGCTCGCTCTCCAGCGGGCCCTCGGACAGGGCCGCGCAGCTCACGTCCACGAAGGGGCCAGAGCGCTCGGAGAGCCGGTGCAGCATGTGCGCGACGAGCTCCTTTCCCGTGCCCGACTCGCCGGTGATCAGCACGGGGGAATCGCTCGGCGCCACGCGCGCCACCATCTCCAGCACGGCGATGAGCGGCGCGTACTCGGTGTCGATCTCGTTCGAGCCGCCGGCGCGCTGGAGCTGCGACTGCAGCAGGACGTTCTCCCGCGCCAGGCGGCGCTTCTCCCAGGCGCGCCGCACCAGCACGTCGATCTCCGCCATGCGGTACGGCTTCGACATGTAGTCGTAGGCGCCGAGCTTCATGGCGCTGATGGCGGTCTCGATGGTGCCGTTGCCCGTGATGATGATGACCTCCGGCGGGTCCACGTCGGCGCGCACCTGCTTGAGCACCTCCAGACCGTCCAGCTCGGGCATCACGATATCGAGGAGGGCCACGTCGAATGACTCGGCGCGCAGGGCATCGAGCGCGGCGCGGCCGTCGGTCACCGTGTTGACGGCGTAACCACGGCCGACGAGGAAGTTGGAGAGAATCTGCCCGAGATGCGCCTCATCCTCGGCAACGAGCACCTTGATCTTCGTATCGGTCACTGCATGTCTCCAGGGTCGGTGGCGCGGGGAAGCACGATGCGGAAGACGCTCCCCTCGCCCGGCGTGCTGTCCACCTCGATGCGCCCGCCGTGCTCGGCCACGATCGCATAGCAGATCGAGAGACCGAGCCCGGTACCGCGGCCGGGCGCCTTGGTGGTGAAGAACGGTTCGAACAGTTTCGGAATGTCGGCGCGGCGGATTCCCTCGCCCTGATCCAGCACCTCGGCGACGACCGAGCTGCCGTCGTCGCCGCGCCGCGTGCGAAGCTCGACGGTGCCCCGCTCGTGCATCGCGTCCATCGCGTTGATGAGGAGCGCCATGAACACCTGCACCAGCTGCTCCTCGTTGGCGCGGATCACTGTGCCGAGCGAGCGATCGAGGTCGGTCTTCACCTGCAGCTTCTTGAAGCGCGTATGGTGCTTCAGCACGAACAGCGTGCGGTCGATGGCAGCATTCACGTCGACGAGCACCTTGTCGGTCGCCTTGGGTCGGCTGAAGTCGAGCAGCGAGTCGACGATTCCCTTGCAGCGCTGCACCTCGCTCTGGATGAGGCGCAGGCCCTCGAGGATGTCGGGTGGCGCATCCTCGTGCGTGAGCTCGAGCCCCTCCGCGCAGGCGGCGATGGTGGCGAGCGGGTTGTTGATCTCGTGCATCACGCCCGCCGCCAGGGTCCCGATGGCGGCGAGCTTCTCCGCCTGCGAGAAGCGCTCCTGGGCCTGGCGCCACTCGGTGACGTCCTCGCCGATGGTGATGACGTGGGTCACGGGCCCGTTGTTCAGCCGCATGGGGATCTTCGACAGCCGGTAGGTCCGGAGCTCACCCGACGCGGTGGATTCCATCTGGAAGGTCTGCAGGCGCCCCGTGGCGAAGACCTCGTCGAATTCCTTGCGGAGGACGCTTGCCGGCTGCCGGTGCAGGATCTCGAAGATCGTGCGGCCGATCGCCTCCTCGCGCGACACGCCCTGCATTCCCGTCTCGCGCTTCCGGTTCCAGACGGAGATGCGGTACTCGCGGTCGATGACGTAGAGTCCCACCGGCAGCGAGTCGATGATGCGCTCCGTCACCCTCCGCTCGCGGTCGATCTGCCGCGTGCGCTCGATGACCTCGCTCTCCAGACGCTGCGCGTACGCCGACTGGCGGAGCACCGGAGCGAGGATGTCGGCGACCGTGTGGAGGAAGGCGCGCGTGTTCGCGTCGACAGGAGCACCACAGGCCACCACGAGCGCGCCGAGCGGATGATTGGCCGCGTCCAGCCGGACGACGACCGGGTCATCGGCACCCTGGACCTCACCAGGCGCGGCGAGCCGACTTCGAACGGCTGCGGCGGTGGGGGGTTGTGCGCCCACCTTTGCCTTGCACCGGAGCTCGAGCTCGTCCATCAGCCAGAGGGAGCAACTCGACGCCCTTGCCGCGTCCGCGATACGGGCGAGTACTCCCCCGAGCACCTCGATCGGCGCATCGCCGGTGGCAAGCGCGGCAGCGATCTGGGAGACCGCGCGCAGGTAGGCGTCCGCGGACTCAGCTGTGGTCGGAGGCGGACTCAGCGGGTCTCGACGTTCCGGACTTGTTGAGGATCCCAAGGCACGGCTCGGGGAGGAGGGAGCCTGAATATAGGAAAAAGTGTCCTACTGGACAAGATGACCGATGAATTGTAATCGAGAGCACAACGGCAGAGGCCGGCGAGCGCTCATGCGCCGCCGGCCTCGCGTTCGTTCATCCATTCATGGAGCGTATCGGGATCGAACCGATGACCTCCTGCTTGCAAAGCAGGCGCTCTCCCAGCTGAG